>JBHHVV010000018.1:0-24604 GCA_046754445.1 Candidatus Nitrosopumilus sp. | reverse complement strand
TCCAGATTATTCTGTAACTGTCAAAACGCCTTTCATATCTTCATGAATTGTACAATAATAATCAAAAGTACCTACTTTATCTGCCAAAAATGTGATAGTTTCTGTTTGAAAATAACCGAGATCTTTTGTATGGACGTTAAACTCATCAATATTGAGATTGTGGGTCGAATACTCACCATGTTCATTTTTTTCCTCATTTATGAAATGAATCTCAATCAAGTTTCCTTTTGATACTGTAATGTCTGGAGATGTGCCTAATGTAGTTGGAACTCTCTTACCCCCTTTGGTAGATTGTAACGAATAATGATATCCTTGAACTGATTTTACAGCCTTTAAGAAAACGTTTGTTGTAGGGGCAAAAACAAAATTATCTGAATTGACAGGATTAAACGAATTCAAACCAATAATTCCTATCAAAATTATAACTCCTGCAACAACTCCTGTTGAAATAATCTTCGTTCTCAAAGTTTTTGAGCCTTTTTTCTTCATATATTTTTGAATAAACCCTTTTGCTTAAAACGAATGATTAACATTGTTAATTTTGGGAAAAATTCTTTTTTCTGCTTCTTTGATTTCTTGATCTAGTTCGAAGTTTTGCATTGCAGCAGGGACATCTGAAATTTGCAGTTTCTATAAATACTCCACACAAGGTACATCTTTTCTGCCCATTTTCATATTTTTGCGACATCTGAACCTTTGTTGATCGGAACATTGTACAAACTCCATTACAACTAAATGTCAAGTTTATGGATACCTTCTTCTGCCTATCTGAAATTTTTCTAATCTCCACCAATCCTTGTTTTTCTTAGTGGCTAGATCTTCATCATCAAAATTTTCTTTCATAATGCTAAATATTGTTAATTTTTAATAAAATTGAATTAACAATGTTAAGTATTTCCTATATACATACATGAATTATGGACAATGATGTCTCAGGGAATTTTTAATAACTTCTTGAATCTAAATAGCTATGAGCAAATGACATTAAACAATTCAAAAATAAGGGAGTTTCAAATTGTCCTATAGTCGAAAAGATATCCTTAGTTCTATGGATTTGTTCATAGAAAAAATTCAGCATCTCAAAGGACTTATGCTCGGAGTTACATTGTCTGGTCTTATTTTAGCCCCTCTTGCAATTGGAATTTCAGTTTATCTGATTACTCATCCAAAATTCCTTCTTCTGGTGGAAAATGAGATTGATTTTGCATTAATGCTTGTTGTTTTTCTAGTTGTTGTGTTGATAACCTCTGGCATTTGGCTTGTAACGGGATTACAGCAATTTAGATCCCTGAATATGTGGAATAAACGATATACTGGTTATTTAAAAAAGCGAGAAGATTTGGATGAATCTATTTCATCAAAATACCATCTTGATAAAGAATGATTAATCCTGCTCTTGTTTTAGACTAAATCTTGGAAATAGGCTTTCATATGGTTCAATGATTTCATGACAAAAATTCATTCCTTTTTGTGTTACTTTGAAAATTGTGATTTTTCTTTTTCCCTCTGTTTGCTCAATTCTTTGTATAAATTCATTTTTTTCAAGATTATCTAAGATTTGTTTGTGTTTTGTAATGTTTAACCCGCAAAAACTAAACAATGAGGTTTGATTAAGTTCCCCATATTCTGAAAGTGTAAGGATGATGTCTTTTATAATGTAAATCCTGTCTCTATATTTTTTTGACTTTGCCAATGGTAACTGCTATTGTACAAACCCTTTAACTATTTTGAAGAATTTATGTAAATTAACTTTGTTAAGCAATTGCTTATAATAAGAAAATTTGTTCTTTTGTATGAGATCTAAATTATTCTTGAATGCATCAGTGAAAAAAATCTTCAAAAGAGATACAGAATTTACTAATGAATGTAAAATCTGTGCGATGAAATTTGATAATCCTGAAAGAACAAAAAGACATATGATCAAGGCACATTCTAAACCAAAACGAGAAAAAAGGGAATGATAAGTGAACGAAATAATGGCCAAACAATACAATGGAAATTCCGTAAGGTGATTGGAACTGAATCTACGCTGACTATGGTAGAGCATATGACTTTAGATGATAAATCATAAAGATATGCTAAAGTTTGGGTGGTAATTAGATATGAAAAAGTGTATTGTGTGTGGTAGGGAATTTGAACATTGGTGTGATGATGTCTGCTCTACTGAATGTTCAGATAAATTAGAGCATTAAATATGACATATGATGTCTTTTTTTCAAGTCTTGCAAAAACAATTATTGCAAAACCATGTTGCCATTGTTGGATTAATTCTAGTTTCTTTAATTTCTGTTGCACCTGCATATGCTGTTACTGAACTCAAAAGAGTTTCATTGAGTGATCCTAGATTAGAAAATGCGTTTGGGGCACATATTATAGAAAATATTAATGTACATCACCAAATTCAGATTTCAGCAGACATTCAAAATTATCAAAATAAATCCCAGACTGTGGTATATCTTGTCCAAATAAAAGACGAAAATGGGTTTGTAGTTTCTCTTGGATGGATTAGTGGACAATTAACTTCTCTGCAAAAACTCACTCCTTCTTTATCGTGGGTCCCTGAAAGCGAAGGGGAATTTGTTGCAGAAATTTATGTTTGGGATGGATTGAAAAATCATAATGCATTAGATGATTTTTCTATATTAAAAATTCATGTAAGTTAAAAACTTGTATTACTAACCAAGATCCATTGAAGTTTTTGTCAGTTTCATAATTATTCCACTAAATGAAATTGATGAAAGGAAATACCATGCCCAAAGATACAGTTCATTTTCTTGAGTACATACATTGTTTGGATCAGCTGCTTGAGCTGCAGTACAGGTTAGATGAAAAAAGTTTCCTGGAAAAATATTCAATGAAATAGGTGACAGCGCTACAGTGTATGAAAACAAATGTGGTAATACAAGATAAAATATCAAAATTAACGGTACAAATGTAAACATCATAGGTCTCATATTCATCTGCATCATTTCCATGGACATTTTGTTCATGTATGCCGATTTTTTGCTCAATTCGTTAATTTTTTCTTGATCTTTTGCCCTCATAGCTGTCATTCTCTCCTTTTGATAAGCGCGTGTTTCTTTTGTTATTCGTTTTAGTTTAGATTGGTCCACCATTTTCTTTCTGACTGCTGAGTTGAATAAATTTAGAACAATTCCAAACGCTGAAACCGCAAAAAGTGTTGGAATTACTCCTTTTACTATGGGATCTTCACTTCCTAATGCCCCTCTATTACCGATGAATCCAAAAATCCCCCCATCTCCTTGAAGATAGAGATTATCTATGAAAAACATGAAAAAACCAAAATCAATATTTTCTATCATTTTGAAAAAACTCCCTTACATTAAAGAATTTTTTCTCAAAATAAATTGCATTAATGCTTCTTTTGAATAATCTATACCGTGTTCATTTTCTGTATGTTTTCCAAATTCCTCAATCACTTTATCTGTCTCCCCATGAGAGACAAAATTACATTCAAATCCATAGTCACTACACTTTAATTTAATCATAAGATTTTTTGAGATTTATCTGTAATATACTTCAGTTAACATTGTTAACTCAAAAATTTACCTGTATTCTAAGATTTTATGCAGAAGCAAGTGAGAAAAATACCTGTGTGTCTTGACTACTGTTATGTATTGATCATTGAAAACTATTGTCTTTTCGGGTATTTTCCTGTTGGAGTAAGATCTGCTTCTGCACAGATTTGATATGGATTTTTCATATTTATGCTGAACTTAACATTGTTCACTTTTGTAGAATTATGCTATGTTTGTTGAATCTTTGGAATTATTGGGCATTTCTAAATGTCCATTTTAACTCCCCATGTTTTTTTACAAATTCCTCAGGAGATACTTTGGCATGGTTGTTTTTAATGTGGAACATGTAATCTTCTAATGAGACAAATTCATGTTTGCATAGGGGACAAATTTTACTAAATGTCATACATTCTATTATCATTATATCCTTTTAGCGATTCCTTAACAATGTTAATTATAATATATATGCATGAAAAATGTCGAAAGATTAAGATGTCTTTGAACAAAGATTATTGTGTAATTTGTTCTAATATTCATTATGTGATAATTTAAGAAACTATGGAAATTTATTTCATAAAATATTTGTCAAAAAATGGAGATAAAAATAATTGTCTAATCGGTTCATCAAAACAGAAAATAATTTTGATAGAAAAGTTTCACAATACATGTCTGTGAACCTTCTGATGCTTGATGAATTAATCAATGTACCTTTAGCTTGTAAATTGATGAAGAAAAAACAAAAACATGAAATTATTGTACGTGATAAAACTGGACAACCTGCAGGTATTGTAACTGATGATGATCTTCTAAAAAATATTGGCGAATCCCATATTAGAGCAGACAGAACTACTCTTGGGGATATAATGCATTTTCCTGTGGTTGGAGTCAAACACAACGAAACCCTGAAAAATGCAATGAATTTCATGTTGGAAAAAAAGATACGAAAATTGGCAATTTTTTCAGATGATGATAAACTGATTGGAATGATCTATTTTGATGTAATTCATTCTGCCATGTATCAGAATATTGTCAATATGAGGCATAATACTACTTTCAGAAGTATTCTTTGGAATTTGGCAACAATACTACAATTTGCTGGAGTTTTGATGATTATCCCTTCTCTTCTATCCACCTTTTTAGGAGAAACCGATGTGGCAACTGGAATTTTCTTAATGTCCACTACGTTGCTGATCTCTGGATTTTTACTAAATTCCTATGGAGAACGTCATGAAATGGGGTTGCGAGGTATGGCAATTCTTGTTTTTTCTAGTTTTGTAATTCTTGTATTATTTGGAACAATTCCTTATCTTTATCTAAATCCATTCCATTCTGAATCTTTTATAGATCTTTTTTCAAATAGCTTTTTTTCAAGTACTGCAGGTTTTACAACAGCTGGAATTTCATTATTTGCAAAACCTGAAACTTTACCTCAAAGCTTTACATTTTTTCGAGGATTCTCACAATTTGTAGGGGGATTAAGTTTTATCTATTTGATAATGACTGTGTTTTATCCAGAAAAAAAATTAAATTCTATGAGAGGATTTATCTCAGGTGAAATTCCTAAACTACGAGAACTTTTTAGTACAATCACCATAGTGTTTACAATATATGCTGTACTCATTGCAGGTTTTTTATTTTATTTTGGAGAGAGAAATCTAATTGATGATATTTCTATTGCAATGAGTACCTTATCTACCGGCGGATTTGTTCCTAATTCTGATATTCTATCTACTCTTACGCCTCCTGAGTATATTGTTTTATTTGTTGGGATGATTCTAGGGTCTCTTCCTTTTGGTTTTCATTATGGATTAATTAGAAAAAAATTTCTTTCAATTAAAATTACCAATGAAGTTGGAGTTTATTTTTTAGTACTCATTGCGGGAATTGTTTTGTTCCTTTCATTTATGAATACTGAAATTTTTGACGCAATCTTTACAATCATTTCAACAAGTACCACAACTGGTTTTCAAATAATAGATCTTACTACCTTAAACTCATACCAGATAATTCTTTTGACCTTGCTTATGCTAATTGGTGGATGTGGGTTTTCTACAGCAGGTGGATTGAAAATTTTTAGATTGATTCATCTATATCATATCAAAAACCTTTTCCAGAAATCAAAGATACTGTCTAAAAATAACAAAAAAGAAATAATCTCATCTCTTGTCTTGCTTTTATTACTTCCAACTATCCCATTTATTGTTGCTCTGCATTTATCTGACTTGGGAAATGATTTTTATGACTCGTATTTTGAGGCCATTGGTGCAATTACAACTGGCGGTATAGGAACTGGCATTATCAATATTGATTTAGATGCGTTCACAAAAATCTTGGTCAGTTTTTTGATGATTCTTGGGAGACTGGAAATTCTGGGATTGATATACATATTTTTACCAAAATTAATGTGATCGATTATGTCTAGGAATGAATCAAAGTTTCTTATTAAAAGAAATAATCTACACTTCCTGCCTTGAATTATAGTTCAAAAAGCTAACCTGTCCATCAAAATATTTACCCATAACTTTTTAAGACAAATTTTTCCTGATAGATAATCATGAGTTCAGAAGCTGAAACCATCTATGAACGAGTTGCAAAACTTGAAGATGAAATTGCGTTACTTAGAAGCGAAGTAGATATTCTCAAAAAGGCATTCAGAAATAAAATTGCTCGTCATGAAATATCTATGATTAAGAAAGGCAATGATGTAGAATCTATCATTGATTAATTTTTTGATTTAATACTTCTAATCAATTCTAAAACAAAATCAACATCTTCCGCGTTAGGATTAATTTCTAAATATTTATTCAAATATTTTAATGCCGTATCTGAATTAAGTAATCTTTCTTCTAGAATTCCTTTGTCTCTAATATCTTCGGGAGATTCTGATTCAATAGCCAAAACCATATTTACACATCTAATAGCTTTATCGTAAACAAACGATTGAACATAAGAGTTTTTTAAATTCCTAGTCATTCTTACAAGAATCTGTTCTGGTTGTATCTCATCAAGAAATTCTGGTTTAAACTCTAATTCTCCTCCAAAATTCACATCTAAGATTTCTTGCAAGTCGTCAAGATCTAGCAAACGACCATCATAAAATGGATCTAAAATCATTTCTTCATTGTATTTTACCAGTATGTGACTTGGGAATCCTACAATCTTGAGATCTAATCCAATAAACTTGCCAATTTCAGCATAAAGAATTGAGAGTGTAATTGGGAGTCCTGTTTTTTTATCAATCACTTCATTTAGAAAATTATTTTTAGGATTATAGTAGTCATCATCATCTCCGCTGAAACCTAAGTTTTCAAAGAGATGTTCATTTAACATTGAAATCAAATATGTAGGATTTTTTACGTCGTTGATTGATTCCTTTAGTGACATTCCTATTCGATTAATCTTTTTGATATATTCTTCAACATCTAAATCAGGATATTCTAAAATTTGAGCAAACTTTAAACATTTTTCAACCAAATTAAAATTTGGATTTTTAACAAATGAAAACCATTCTGCAACTAATGGATCAAATTTTTCTTCCAATTGAATTAACTCATTTTTTTGAGGTATAATTGAGGATCCTTTAACTCCCTAGTGTTTGGAGGGATTTCAATCATCTTTTTGAATGTATTTTTACCTAATTTTTCATAAATTTCTCTAGTGAAATCCTTTCCCATACTCTTTCTAACCTGATATGATGAGAAATCTGTCCCCATAAACGTGGATAAATAATTTTGGAAATCTTGATCATCTTTTAGAATATTTTCTATTGCAAACCCTGCCATTCCTTCCATTGCAGTAAATGCTGCATGGTGTTGCTGAATTGGCACAAGCCATCTTTTGTAGATGTCTAAAAGCTGTGGAATTGATTCTCCAATTTTTGGGTCTAATTCTACATGTGTAAATGTCATGACATCCGGACCAATTTGTTCAATTAAGAAGTGGTCTGGATTCAAAAAGAAAAACAAGTTTGCTTTTTTTGCAAATGGAAAATCATCAGGTACTGCTTGTAACTGACAATACTCTGAAAGCTTGTTGACTATTTCACTGTCAAGAGATAAAATTATGCTTGCTAATTCTTCGTTTATTTTGTTTACCTCCATTGCTGCATTCTTGTTTACCTGTTGTAGATTTTCTTGTGTAGAATGAATCAGTTCTTCTAATATTGTCATCTTAACTGCTCCCAAATATCCTGAATTCACATTTTCAAATCTTGATTCATATGGCTCCCCTTGTTTGTGTAGAATAATTTGTGGATATCTTGACAAAATGAATTTGTTTAGATAAATAACCGAATCAAGATAATCTCCATATGTTGTAGTGATTTTAGAAATATATTGAATTGCGTATGTAGAGTATACCAAATATTTTGCAGTATTTTTTTCCATTAGTTCTGCAATCTTTTTTAGATCCTCTTTTGCAACTGCATCAAATAAACTTCTAACAAATTCCTTTGATTCTGAATCTGCAAATACTTTGTTTCCTTTCAATCTCTTCAATTCTTCCAATTCTGGAAATTTTATCTCGAGATTTTCTGGAACCTTTACTCCCAAAAAGTCTTCTACCTTTTCTTTAAATTCTGGAATAATCTCTTTGGCAATCTCTTCTAATTCTTTGAATTGTACCTTTCCTGCAATGTCTTCTTTGGCCTTAATTGCCAACTGTGTGATTTCTTTTTCCTCATCAATTTCAACTGATAATTGACCAAATAGAGCCTCAGCAAATTCTTCAAATTCTCCCAATTTGTATAAAATCAAAAAATACTCCATTTAACATTATCTTGGTTTTTTATCAAAGAAATTATTAATTCACAATCCTATGATTTGTTATCTAAAATGCTAGAATCCACTTTTGAATTCTTAAGATGTGTTAGATGTGGCTCAAAACTAGAATTGGATGTCTTCAAATCAAATCAAGAGATTCAAGAAGGGATTCTAGAATGCAAAAAATGTAAACTACTCTTCCCAATCGTTGAAAAAATTCCTATTCTCTGGGACGATTTATCGTCATATCTCTCAAATCATAAAGTTTTGGGAGGAAAACTTTTCCAAACAGCATCAACTGGAAAAATGAAATCTATCATCAAGTCTGCTTTAGCAAAAAAAATCTCCAGCGATGATAAAACTACATTGGAAGAGAGGTGGTCGAAAATTTATCAAAAAAGTACTAGCTCAAAATTCTACTCTACAATTAAAAATAATCTTGATTCCTTGCCACAATCTAATCTTGTGCTAGAACATGGATGTTCCATTGGAATTATTGCTTCATTTTTAGCTGATTCCCACAAAATGGTTTTTGGGATTGACAGATCCTTTACTGCATTAAGATATGCAAAAAAATCTTACAAGGACAACCTTGATTATGTTGTAGCTGATTCATTGTCTCAAGTTTTTGGAAAACTATCTTTTGATTTGATTCTAGCACTAAACATTTTGGAGTTGATAGAACCATCTGAATTGCTAAAACATGTTGCAAAACAAATCACTTCGGGACATTTGGTAATCTCTGATCCCTATGATTTTGACAGAGGAATAAATTCTGTTAAAAAACCACTAGATGAAACAACATTACGTACGAATATGAATGATCTTGGATTCAAAATATCTGCAAAAACAAAAAAACCTTCTTACATTCCATGGAATCTACATCTTAATCCTAGAACCACACTTAACTACAAAGTCGATTTAGTAATAGGTAAAAAATAAAGTCCCCTATCCAATCCTTTCAACTTCCTTGAAATTCGTCACTTTCACCAGTGCTACAATTCCTATAACTGGTATTATGATTATTCAAACTTTGTCATTATGCTTTAAATCATATCTTGTTTTTCTCCTTAAAGAAACTATATGATTATCTACAATTCAAAAATTGAATTGACTAGATGTCATTTTTGTTATTTCTTTCTTGTTTTGACTCTAATGTTTCGCATGATTGATTACAACTACCACAACCGTTCTTTCTTGTACCAAACCAAATCAATACTGAAGGCATTAGAGCATAAAGTAGCATGGCATTTGGAAACCCTAACAATGAATCATTTCCAGAAAAGTATCCTAAAATAATTACTCCAAACATTGCAAGTGCAGTAATTCCTGAAATCTTGTTTAAAGTATCCTTGACACTCATGATGGAATTAACTGGTCTTGATATTTATTAGAATTCCCAAATGAAATTAATTTTTAAATCCACAGGTATCGCAATCAAATTTCTTTTTTGTTTGATGGGCTTTTGCAATGTGACGCATTGTTCTTTGAGCATCTGGAAACTCCATATTGCATTTTGGGCAAACATTGCCCACAATAACCTCTTTTTTACGTGAAAATAATCTCATTTTTTTCCTAAACTCTATATGGATAAAACTATTTTGCCAATTTGTAATATTGATTAAAAATTAATCAATGTATTTTTTCTCTGCTCTGTCTAATTTTGATTCAACTTTTCTAATAACTGAATATAATGTAGGTAAGTTGTTAGAAATAAGTTCAGATGGGAAAAACATGTCTCCGTAACCTTCCCCTTTTCGTATGATGAAATTATTTTTTTCCAGAACCTCAATGTTGTGTTTTACTGTCTTGTAATCAAGATCTAATTGTTTTGAAATTTCCATAGTGTTCATTGGATTTTCAGTAATTGCACAAATTATTCGTAATCTGGTATATCTTCCACTCATTCCAGTAAAAACTGATGAAAACCTTTTACTCATATCCCTATCAATTTTTATGTCTTCATAATTTGGAACATCTTTGAAAATTTTGTTTCTACATAGTGAATCAAATGGCATAACGACTCTTAGTTAATTTTAGATATAAATCAATTTTTGAACTATTTTTTTTCATCAAATATGCTTGATAATCTAGTAATATCTCTTGGAAAAAATAAATCAATGAACCAATCAATACCTACACGAATTTTTTTCTCATTAGTTGGAAGAGTTGAAAGGTAGTATTGTTTCCAGATTAACCATGCAATAATTCCTCTAAACTCATGTCCTAGCAGTAACGCAACTCCGTTTTTTTTACCAATTTTAGCCATTGAGCCTTTTGTGTCATAGATAAAATCATTCTGAACTCCGATCCCGTTAATTTTATTTTCAAGATTTTCTGCAACAATATTTGCTTGTCTAATTGCGTGTTGAGCTGTTGGAGGATATGGTTTTTTGCTACGTGGATCTATTGAAAACGCACAATCTCCTAGTGCAAAAACTTCGTGATGATCTTCTAATTTGAGTTGTTTATTTACAATAACTTTTCCAGATTTGTGATGTTTAGTGTTCATTTTTTGTATGACGTCTTCCACCAAATTACCTCCTGCCCATATTACAGTCGCAGTTGGAATTTCTTTTTTGTTACTCAATATTGCAGTATCATTTGAAACATCTTCAAGTCTAGTGTTTGTATATATTGTAACTCCTGCTTTTTGTAAAGACTGTTTAGCATACTCTCCCAAATTCCCAATTTCCGGTAAGATTTTTTCTCCTGCAGACACTAAAATTATTTTGATGTTATCCTCATGAATATTTCGATAAAATTTTTTAGATGCTTCTCTGACAAAATCATTTAATTCTCCAACTGTTTCGACTCCTGAGAAACCACCACCTATTACTACAAATGCCATTATCTTTTTCTGTAAACCTAAATTCTTTTCTTGATCAGCATCTTCAAGCATACTGATCACATGGTTTCTAATTTTTATCGCATCATCTAAACTCTTTATGGTTAATGAATTTTTTTCAATGTTAAAATTCCCGAAAAAGTTTGTTTTTCCACCCATTGCTAACACTAAATAATCATAGCAAAGAATTCTTTTAGATTTATCCGTCATTCGTTGTATGGTAACTTGTTTTGAATTTAATGCAATATCTACAACTTTGGCTTGATGAAATTGTGCTCTCTTACAGAATCTTCTTATCGGCGTTGCAATGTGTCTTGGTTCTATGATCCCTGTGGCCATTTCTGGTAACATTGGAGTGTGCAAGAAAAAATTTGATTCGCTAACAAGTTCTATACTTACATCGACATTACTTTCAAATGCTTTCTGAATCTTATTCAAAACTCCAACTCCAGCATATCCTCCACCCAATATCAAAATCTTTTTCATTTTGGGAGATGGATTTTCATGAACGTTTTCTTTGTGATGTTCGTATGTTTTGATGTTTGAAAATTCAATATTACATATGTGGCAGAGATAATTTGCTCCAATTTTTCTTGTCAATAATGAACTAATTGTACCTAAAGTAATCCCCCAGATTAAATGCATAAACAACGAATTTACCATTTGTTCTGGAAAACTATTTTCAACTTTTTGTATTACCTGCTCAGAAGTCATTTTTGGATTAATTTCTGATAGAATCTCTATTGTGTTAGGACCTAAAAATATTTGAGACACCGGAATTGCAAATACTATGAATACTACTGTTCCTGAAATTATTCCATATGCCAACCCTTTGGGAATTCTAGAAATATTAAATTGTAGTATTTTGTGTAAAAACACTCCTGTGATAATTCCAATTACAGTTGCAACAAAAAAATGTAGTATCAAACCAATTTCTGGTTGTGAAGAATTAACAACTTTTGCAGCAATTAGTAACCATACTTTGTAAGATGAGTTACCAAACAAATCTGAAAACATAATTGGTAAATGCATTGTAAATGCCCCTGCAATAGAACCGACAGTTACAAAAAATATTTCTTTTTTTAACGAAAAATTTACAATTGGATGTATATGACGATCATCCATTTTTTAATTACTTTTGATGTATTTGACCCATTCTTTTAGTGAATCAACTGAGCGAACCATCATAGGAGCATTGCGTAAAACAAATTCTAATTCTTCTAAGGGGTTTTGCGGTTTTTTATTTTTATAATCTTCAAATGTTTTTTTACCGTCATAATCAACAAAGGCAATTCTTGCACCGTAATTACCTGGCTCTAACAAACATGCATCCCCTGTTACTACTGCAATGTGAAATGGACATGAAAGTAATGATTCTCCAAGTTGATTTGAAGTCATAACATTTTTTCTTTTAAGATCATCTGCAAGCTGATTAAAATCTGCAAAAAAGTAAAATGCTCCTTGTGGTTTTGTCGTAGATACCCCTTCAACTTTATTCCATTCCTCTGAGAGATATGTTCCCATGATTCTATGAATGTCTCGAGTTATGCTGATGTACTGATCAATTTCTGAATTTGATTCATATGCCTTGATTGCAGCATATTGGGTAGGTGTAGAGACATTTGTGTAAACAGTAGCTGCTATCTTTTTGTAATCTGAAGCCAATTTTTTAGAAGATGTTGTGGGCAGAATACATGAACCTAATCTATAACCCCCAGCAGAACGATCCTTTGATAATCCATTAGTCACAAATGTTCCTTCAGGATATACTTTGCCCATACTAGTAAACTGAGAAAAATCATATGTATCTAGAGCATAAATTTCATCAGCTAAAACCAAAACATTGTATTTTCTACAAACATCTGCAAGATTCTCAAGTTCTTGTTTTGTGTATAAAGCACCTGTGGGATTATGAGGATTATTCAGAACTAGAGTATGCTGTTCATCATGCAATTTTGATACAAATTCTTCGAATTCTTTTGGTTGAATTTTGTAATTGTGTTCTGGTTTTAAGAAAAATGTGTGAAAATTCTTGTTTAAGAGATGAATTTGTGGGCGATACCCAATCCAAGACGGAGATGGTAATATTACATCTCCTTTGATAATTTCAAATAATGTATTGATAATATCTTTGGTACCTGGACCAACAACTATCCTTGATGGTTCCACATCTAAATTAAAATGTCTTTTATTAAAATTTGAAATTGCCTCTCTTAATTCTAAAATTCCTTCTGCATCTGAATAGTGTCCTTTTTCTGTAGATTCTGATAATGCTTTTGCTAAAACAGGTAGGACATGAAAGGGAGATTGGCCAAATCCAAGTCCGTAGAATTCTTCAAAACAACCACCAGAAGCACATTTTTTACGTTGTTCTGCTACCATCAATCCGACTTTTAGATTATCAGGCATTACGACATTTTCTACTTGACTTTCAACTTGAATTTCATTAATCATGTCCCATGAAAATGATTCGATAAAATGTTAAAAGACTTATCCCAAATCTGTGAAACGAGTTGGATTTGATTTGGGAAATTTCTTAAATATTCTTTTTTTAGATTTGTGCTACTATGAAAAAAATTCTTTCTATTACCATTACTGTCATGTCATTGATGTTTCTAACATTGTTTATCCCAAGTAATATCATTTATGCTGAGTTACCTGAATACTGCTCTGATGCAACTGGAAGTGTGGTGTGTGAAATCTCCATTCTCCCTTATGCTGATCCTGGTGCCTATACTCCAGAAACAGCTAACATCCCAAGTGGATCTACAGTAATCTTCCACAATACTGGACCTGAAATCCATACTGCAACTAGCACTGATGCTGCAATTTCAGATTCTCCTGAAGATGCTATCTCCAAAGTAAACGGAATCTTTGATACAGGTGTTCTTGCACCTGATGCAAAGTCTGAACCAATCGTCATGGATACCGATGGAACTTTCAACTATTATTGCGCAGTACATCCAGATATGCGCGGAACTTTGATTGTTGGTGATGGAACTAGTTCAACAACACCTGTGAGTACTGAATCTGCTGCAACTCCAACTAGTTCAACTGTATCTAGTGCAACTGATAGCGAACTTCCAGTTATTCGAATAAACTCTGTTGGCGATGAGGCCTACATTATTGACGGCACAACTCCAAAAGGAGGACATGACGCATTCAGTTATGACGGTTCAGGACATAAAGAAATTACTGGAAATATCCAAGTTGACGTAAACCCTGATACCAACACTGGAACCATAACTGCTGCATGGACTGACACTAATGGAGATAAATGGACTTACAAACAAACCAAGTTTGGCGGAGGAAACGAGATGTACATTGGTGAAACCATTGACGGTGTCACTCAAACTACATTAGACTTGGATCCAATAGCGATTAACCACTTTGAACATGGTACCACAGGTGCTGGACCAACAATAGAGCCAACACTCTTTGTATACTTGGCATCATGGGGACCAGCTGAAGTTTTCAAGAATGATGTGTCTCAGGGAACCTTTGAGGCTCACATGATGATCACTGAGGGTGCACGAGATGTAGACTCTGGTAAAATTGTAAAAAGTGACGGAATTACTCCATACTCACCAATGACTCCAGGGGATTCAATGGTACATCATAACACTGCAGCACTACATCTGGTTTATCACAGCATGCCAGGTGAGATGACTGCTAATTTCCCACCACCATTTGAGACTTTTAATCACTTGATGTTCTATGATCTTGATATCCCATTACCAGTAGTTCATGTAGTTGGAACCAATACATATGTCATTGACGGCACAACTCCAAAAGGAGGACATGACGCATTCAGTTATGACGGTTCGGGTCACAAAAAGACAACTGGCCAAATAGAAGTCAATGTAAATCCCGAGACCAACACTGGAACCATATCGGCTGAATGGGTTGACGAGTCTGGAAATAATATGAGACTAGAGCAGAACAAGTTTGGCGGAGGAAACGAGATGTACATTGGTGAAACCATTGACGGTGTCACTCAAACTACATTAGACTTGGATCCAATAGCGATTAACCACTTTGAACATGGTACCACAGGTGCTGGACCAACAATAGAGCCAACACTCTTTGTATACTTGGCATCATGGGGACCAGCTGAAGTTTTCAAGAATGATGTGTCTCAGGGAACCTTTGAGGCTCACATGATGATCACTGAGGGTGCACGAGATGTAGACTCTGGTAAAATTGTAAAAAGTGACGGAATTACTCCATACTCACCAATGACTCCAGGGGATTCAATGGTACATCATAACACTGCAGCACTACATCTGGTTTATCACAGCATGCCAGGTGAGATGACTGCTAATTTCCCACCACCATTTGAAACATTTGAGCATACAATGTTCTATGATCTTGATGTGTTATCCCCATCTTATACCCCATCTCAATTAGTAGAACCTGAAATGAATTTATCACAAACATCGCCAAAAGCACAAATGAAAAATGGTGTTGATTCAGCTGATGTTCAGTGTAATCATGGTCTTCAACTTGTAATGAAAAATTCTGATGGTTCAGCTGCATGTGTGACATCCAACTCTGTTGAAAAATTAATTATACGTGGTTGGGCAAGTCAATTTTAAATATATTTTTTATTCAAATCTAATTTGGGAATTCCAATAAATACTATCTGTCATACTTTTTAATTAATACTGATGACGGAATCAAATTTTGTAAAACTTTGCGACACTTTAGATATTTCAGAAAATGAAATGAAAATTTTCAATTTACACAACATTGAGTTTGTTGTTGTTAAAAAAAATAAAAAATTCAATGCAGTTTACAACAAATGTCCGCACATGGGTGGTTCTTTAGGTGATGGTTCTGTAGATGAATCTGGATATCTTACATGTCCATTACACAATTGGCAGTTTGATTTGGAAACTGGAAAAGGACCTGAAGGATATGAAGATTCTGTACCTACTTTTGAATTGGATGTACGAGGTGATTCTATTTTCATTAATCAAAATCAATTATTAGAACTTGGAAAAAATAAAGACTATTTGGTAAGGTTTGATCACAATACAAAACAACGATTCGAGAGAACACATGATGAAACAACACCTGAAATGGACAATATTGCTGCTAAAGCAAAATGGAAAATAAAAGAGATTTCACCCATGGGAACTCTCAAACATGTTCCAATGTTTGATGATATCTTATTCAAAGCAGCCCAGCTGTACAGAACACCTCTATTAGAAGATGAAAATGTGAACCTAAAAACAATCATTGGAAAGACAGCAAAGATTCCTTTAGAGATTTCAATGCCGGTTTATGTCTCTCATATGTCGTTTGGAGCATTGTCTGAGGAGGCAAAAACTGCCCTTGCAATGGGTTCTAAAAAAATGGATATTGCTACATGCTCGGGAGAAGGTGGTCGTAATCAAAGAGAATTTGATAATGCAGGAAAATACATCTATGAAATTAGTACTCCTAAATTTACTAGAAATGAAGAATGGATAAAATCTGCAGATGCCGTGGAAATAAAAATTGGCCAAGCTGCAAAGCCAGGTTTAGGTGGTCACTTACTTAAAGAAAAGATTACTCCTGAAATTGCAAAACTACGAGGAATCCCAACAGACCAGGATCAAATTTCCCCTGCAAGAAATACTGAAATTAATAATAAACAAGATCTTAAAGACTATGTATCACAGCTCAAAGACATTACTGGTGGCAGACCCATTGGAATAAAGTTTGCTGCAGGACATGTTGAGGGAGATTTAGAACATGCATTGTATGCAGAACCTGATTTTATAACCATTGATGGAAGAGGTGGCGGAACAGGTGCTGCTCCTGTTTTTGTTAAAGATAATTTTGCAATGCCTGCAGTATATGCTGTTGCAAGAGCAAGAAAAGTTTTGGATAAACATCAAAGCCAAGCATCTCTTGTTATGACTGGGGGATATAGAACATCAGGTGAGATTTGTAAAAGTATAGCAATGGGTGCAGATGCAGTAGCAATTGCTACATCTGCAATGATTGCAATTGGGTGTCAACAATACAGAACATGTCATACTGGAAACTGTCCTGTTGGAATTGCCACGCAAAAACAAAATTTAAGAGATAGATTCAGTATGGATGATTCACTTGCAAGATTTGTAAATTATGTATCTGTTTTAAAAATGGAAATTGATGAAATAACTCGCGCAACAGGAAAAAATGATGTGCATTCTCTTGGATATGACGACTTGATTACAACAGATTCTGATATTTCTATGGGGACAGGGATAGAACATGCATAACTTGGAAGTAAGATTTGAGAACATACATCCAATTTGTATGGTGATGGGGGAATTAAAACAACAATTAATCAAAGAACTCCCTCATTTTGGACATCATGGTTTATTTTTTCAAAATGACGAGATTACAACTGGACAATTAAACAACGAAACTGAGATTAAAATTAATCTCTTGACTGGACAATTATTGTATTTTCATAATGAAAAAGGACATTTTATTGATTTGAAAAAAGATGATGTTTTAGGAAAATTAAAAGAAATTACATCTAAAGAAAACCTAAAATTCTCTTCAGAATCACTGAAAAATGTTAACGAGGAAGAATTGCAAGGCTATCATGACTTTGCAGTAAAGGCAAAACAATTGTTAGAGCTGTTTAGAATGAATTTGCGTGGAAATTTTACCTTGGTTCACCTTTGGCCACATCATTTTGACTTTTCACTAGAGTGGTTTACAGGAATTAAAGATGAACAGATAGGAATTGGCATATCTCCTGGAGATGAAAATTACTCGTTTCCATATTTGTACATGAATCCTTGGCCTTTTGATGAAAAACTAACAGAGCACTCATTACCTATTGGAAAATGGCATACTTCTCTATGGAAAGGAGTTAAGGTAGAATGGGGTGAACTAATAGAATTAACTCCAAAAGAAGCTGCTGAAAAATTAACTAAATTATTTTTTATTGCTAGAAAATCATTTCATTAATGGTATTTGATCATAATAAAAAGAAAGTATTAAACTAACAAAGGATTCATTTTTGAAATATGGATAAAAGAGATGGTTTGGTCTTGTCTGGGATTTTGACAGGAGCTGGTATTGCAGTTTCATTAATGGTATTTGTGGCAAATGGGTTAATTGGTAATCCTTTTCTATAAATTTGAGAAGAAAAAATACTAGTAGCCTTCTTCTCCAGGGAAAAGAAGACACCAATAGTTTGCACTAGTTTTTGCAGATTTTTTCTGACCGATTTTACATGGTCCAAATACTTTTCCAGCTTCTAATTCTGACTGGTAGTTGGGAACTCTTTTAATCTGTTTGACTATTGCTGGCGTTACAAAAAAAGAACTAACCTGTTGATTATTCACATCAAATGTTTCTACAGTATCTATGACGTTGTAATCCGTCATGCCGTCTTCTCCAATTGCATCCTTTGGGGTGTATGGCGATGGTTTTCCTCTATTTGTTCGAAAGTTCTTGATGTTGATAATTTTGCCTAGAATTTTTCCAATTCCTACGGCTTTAGTTTGTTCTTGTGGTTTGTTGTAATCACCCAAGTTGATTTGAGTTTGTGTCGTTTCGTTCATTTGTGATTCAAAGTTTATGGATTCAAATTCTAAATGAGTTGTTTCTTTGATTAAATGGTGACATAAAGTCAACATTAATTCAAGATTTTTATTTAAAAAAAAATGATACTATCTTCAAAGTAATAATTTGATGAATTGGGAAAAATCTTTTATTGTTAATCTAGTTCGATCAGGCAATGACTCGAAGAAAATACTTAACATTATTTGCAATTATACCAATGATTGCATTTGTGATGATGTCTAGTTCTGTAGATGATGTAATGGCTAGTAAAAGCCAAGGTAGCAATGCTCCTGGAAGAATAGGTGCTAATTCGTATGGTTCTGCCAACAACCATATAGTTTGTGGTGGCTCTCTTTGTTCTGAATATCCTGGTGGCTATTCACAATACATAGAGGATACGCAACAAGGAAAAACAGCCTACTCGTCTACCTCACAAAAAAGTTCTACAACTGATACATCAATATCACAATCAATGTCTGGAGGACTATTGCCAGTAACTCATGTTATTGCTAAAAATACCTATATCATTGACGGTGTCACTCCAAAAGGTGGACATGATGCATTCAGTTATGATGGCAGTGGACACAAGAAATTAAGTGATGGAATGATTGAAGTTGATTTGGATCCTGTAAAAAATACTGGAACAATCACTGCATACTGGACTGATCTTAATGGTGATCAAATGATGTTAAAGCAAAACAAGTTTGACGGAGGAAACGAGATGTACATTGGTGAAACCATTGACGGTGTCACTCAAACTACATTAGACTTGGATCCTATTGCAATTAACCACTTTGAACATGGTACCACAGGTGCTGGACCAACAATAGAACCCACACTCTTTGTATACTTGGCATCATGGGGACCAGCTGAGGTATTCAAAAATGGTGAATCTCAAGGAACATTTCAGGCTCACATGATGATTACCGAAGGTGCACGAGATATGCATTCAGGCAAGATAGTCAAAAGTGATGGAACTACCCCCTATTCACCAATGACTCCTGGTGACTCTGCAGTAAATCATAATGCTGTACAACTACACATGGTATATCATACCGCTCCAACACCCGATGGAACAAACAATTTTCCACCTCCATTTGAAGTGTTTGAACACTTGATGTATTACGACATTAACGTATTACGTTAGAGTGTCAAATCTTTTTTTTATTTTTTAAATTTTATAATTGTGTGATGTGTTGCATTTTTTACAATACAACACATACACATGAACAATTGTCTAGATACTTTTTGATATGGCATCTAGCAATTTCATATGTTAATGATTGAATTTAACAAGATTCCCAAATTACTACAAAATTTTATTTCATATCTTTTTACATCTTTTTTAATACTAAAAATATCAGATGTATCGCCGTGAATTCTCTAAAATTCTACGTCTCTTCAAAATAATTATTGATGTTTTAAATTAACCCTTTTAGTTTTTTAAACTATACAACAATTTCAAAATATTCTCCCATGTCTTTGATCTCTTGTGCTTTTTCTAAAAGTTCATCAATTGTCTTGTTTCTATCCACTTTCATCTCTAATTCTCCATCTTCAAAAACTTTCTCAATATGTCCATGGGTTATTCCATTATGCATCAATGGTTTCTTCACATCTGTGATAAATGACGTTGATGAACGTCTATAATCTCTATTTACAAGTAACTGTTTTGAAACTGCCATGAGCACAACACCTGAATGAAATGGCTTGATGATGTAATCTTTTGCTCCTCCTGATTTTATTGCTGCGTCAATTGTTTCCTTGTTTTCTTTCGTAGATGTAACAATAATTTTTGCATCCGGATCAAATTCTATGATTTTTTTCATAGATTCTATTCCGTTGACTTTAGGCATCATGATGTCCATAATCACTACGTGTGGTCTGTATTTCTTATACATGGAAAACCCTTCTCCCCCATCTCTTGCCTCATAGATGAAATATCCAATTTCCCCTTCTGTGAGAAGTCTCTGAATTTTAGCTCTAAACGCATTTGAATCATCGACAATCAAAATTTTACTGAATCGTATTGGATTCATTTAACATTTTATTCGAGAAATTGAACTGTTAATTTCTTGTTAGCTCATAAAAGACATAACATGTATAGGTGATTCCATTTACTAGTGGGAATTTAGTATCAAAAGAACAACAATGAAATACTAAAATCCCGTATAGCATACATGGCATCAATAATTATAATTCCTATCCTTATTGTGGCAATTGTAGGATTATCTGGATATCTTGTTTATCGATTTTTAATCTATGATTTGCACTGCAAAAGATCTGTTAATCAAACACTTTTAAAATATAATATCCAAAAAACTCCTTCTCAGATTATTAAAGAATATTATCATAGTAAGGGAGAATCTATTTCTCATAGAGAAGTGCAAATTCTTGAAAAAAACTACCGTCAAAACGAACCCGAACAATTTCTAACCATGTATGACGCAATAAGAGAAAAATCAAAAAACAAAGAATAATTTTTTCTATTTTTGTTATGGCGCCACAGGTATTTGTATGAATGGTGTTCCGCCTTCACCTACTACTAGAGGTAATTTACCATCCCAAGCTTGTGTCTTTAACCATTCCAAATAATTTGGATTCTCGGACAAAGCCTTGTTGATAATTGCAATTGCTTCTGCTTCACCTTTTGCCTCTGCAATGTTTGCGTTTGCAACACCGATAGAGTTTGCTTCTCTTTGTTTAGCTTCTACCTCAATTCTTCTCAAGTCATTTTCTGCCTTGAGTGCCTTTTGTTCTGCCTCTACTTTTGACTCAATTGCTTGAGCAAATAATGGGGAGAATTCAAAATCTGTAATTGAAATAACTTCTGTCACTACATCAAACCGATTCAGCCTATCTGTAATTGAAGCTTCAATATCTGATTTAACTAATGGTCTTTTAGTAATTAGTTCTTCAGCGTTATAGTTTGCTGTTACTTGCTTTACTGTTTCTTCAATTGCAGGTTGAATTACTCTATTTTCATAATCTAATCCCAAGTTTTTGTATAATTTATGAACTTGTTCTCTATCTGGGTGATAATTGACTGTAACTGTTGTTTCTACTGTCTGCAAATCTTTTGATGCACTTCTGGCATCATTGGCATACTTTAGAGTTCGCACTTCAATATTTACTACCTCGTCTTGGAATGGAACAACAAAATGTAATCCTTCTTCGAGTGGTGCTTGTGTTAAATCAACTGCATTCCAGTGTAGCAGAACTCCTCTATGACCAGAATCAACTATTTTTACTGATGCAGTTGCTACGACTCCAATAATGATTAAAAGAACAATTCCAACTCCGACTCCTTTTGCGGCACTCATATTGACATTAACCTTAGGTGACTGATATCTTGACAACATATCTCCTATGCGCTCCCTACTATTATACCCTCATGGATAACTACTCATTAGCATTTAGTCACTCAACAAATTTATGACATCTAATCATATTACAAATATGGCAGAACCTGGTTTTGGTTGGATATATTTGGTAATTTTTCTAGCAATTCCTTTGGCAAGAATCATCCCTCGTCTATTGGCTAAAAGAAAAGGTGAACATAATCAATTTCAAAGAGTACAAGAAAATCAATTTCAACGAGGTTTTGATGAAAATTCCCAAAAACCTCAAACAGAATACTCAAAACCTCAAGTTAATCCATCAAAACCTCAAACAAAATCCATGCTTGTTCTAGGAGAGTTGAATGGAGGAACAAAAACATTTGAGAATATTCAAAAAAATACTGGTATTGACAATAAAGACCTTGATTCCATATTGGAAGAACTAGAAAAAAATGGAATGCTCAAAGTACATCAAAAACAGGGGTTATTTGGGCTCAAAACGGAATTACTTCCAACAGATAAGGGATTTAAGGAATATTATTCCTAATTTGTGAATCATACTCGGTTTAAATTAGCGAAAAGTGTTACATCTACATGTATCACAACGAGGTACGAATAGGTGAATTTGCATGGTAACATCCAATCAAAATTCTAGTTGCATGCGTTGTGGAAAAAATTCAATGCTAACTGATGATACTACAGGAGAACAATTTTGCTCAAAATGTGGTTATGTTGTATCTGAAAAAACCCAGGAATCAGGCCCTGAATGGAGATCATTTCAAAAAGATGGAGGAGCAGATCCGGCAAGAACTGGTGCACCATCATCATTACTAATGCATGATATGGGATTATCTACCGTTATCAATCCTCTAAACAAAGATGCATCTGGAAAACCACTTTCTACATCAATGAAAAGTACAATTGAGCGTCTTAGAACTTGGGATAACAGAAGTCAAGTTCATGAACCTGTAGACAGAAATTTGAGACAAGCACTTGGTGAATTAACTAGACTAAAAGACAAGATTGCAATTTCTGCAAATGTTCTTGAAAAAGCAGCATACATTTACAGAAAAGCATTGGAGAAAAAACTAGTTCGTGGAAGATCAATTTCTGCAATGATTGCAGCATCACTTTATGCTGCATGCAGAGATACTGCAACCCCTAGAACACTCAAAGATGTTGCAGATGCAGCAAATGTTAAACGAAAAGATATTGCAAGATGTTACCGATTATTACATTATGAACTAGAACTAAAGATGCCAGTTGTTGACTCAATTCAATGTATTGCTAGAATTTCAAGCAAACTAGAGATTACAGAAAAAACAAAACGCTATGCAGTCAAAGTCCTCAAAGAGGCTCAAGAACGTGAGGAGTCTGCAGGTAAAGATCCTATGGGATTGGCTGCATCTGCATTATACTTGTCATGTGTTCACAATGGAGCATCTGTTACTCAACGAGATATTGCAGAAGCTGCGGGAGTCACAGAAGTGACTATTAGAAATCGATACAAGGGATTAAAGGCAAACCATTCATAATTATTAAAAATTTTTTCATTAAACAAAGAAATTCACTCTAGATCGATACTAATTTCAACACGATACTTAATCTCTACTAGATGAGGTAGACTTGCATGAGTTGTAAGAAAGGATTTGTTCATAATTTTGCCTATTTCTCAATTTTAGACAAGAGAAGATGTATCCATTGCGGCATTGATGAAGAATAATTAATCATAATTAAACTGAAATTTCGTTCCCTGAATGCTGTGGAGTTTTTTTAGGGACATCATGAATTTCAAATGATTCCAAATATTTCAACTGCTTTGAGATTGATTCATCATCTCCATATGATATGAGAATTCTATCGTTATGTTTTATTACATATTGTGAAATGTCAGAATGATATCTTTCTCCATTGATGAAAAACTGTAAGGATTGATCTTTTTCTGAACAATATTTGTTTGAACTCAAGTTTACAGACTCGTCAAAATTTAGTATTATGCAGTCTGATGTGATTCTCATTCCAAATGATGAAAACAGCATCTCTAATGGAACATTTGTTGCATGTCTATGAATTTGATATGGGTTGTGGTTCTCAAAGTGGATGTATTTGCTTGAAAGTTGGAATTGTGGTAATCCAAAATTCAATTGCTCTCCATCTACTACGACTAAAATTGCAGCATGAGCATGGTCACTTCCAAATTGTCCTACTCCGTATTGTTTGGCCAATATTGTTTCAGAGTCCAAATATGGATTGTTTTCAATTATTTGCGAATCAATCTCAGCCTGATTTAGAAAATAGTATGAAAAAAATCCAATTGAGACTATCACAAATGCTACTGCAATTACTGTAATTCCAAGGCTTTTTGATTTTGGTTTGACTGGTTCTGTTTCAAAAAAGTCTTCTCCTGAAGAATTGACATTGCTTTCTTCAGAGCGTCCAGGAAGGCTATAATCTGAATCAATATCTTTTGGAAGTGTTTTTTCATTTTCAGTCAATTAATTAAGTAAGGTAAATGATTCTATAAATTCCTCAAGATTTTGAGAAAATTACCTAGTT
>JBHHVV010000017.1:0-25330 GCA_046754445.1 Candidatus Nitrosopumilus sp. | reverse complement strand
CTAGGGTTCGTTTGGGTAGGGCATCTGTTAAATCAATCAGAATTTCTTGTAACTTGTGTGGACATACTTATCGTAAAATAATATCTCAATGATATGATCATCCTTTTGTTTACACCTTCTCATCCAGACATTTGAAAACTAGATTACTAAATAACATGTCATTCTTTGAATTATTTCAATTTAAATGCCAATACATTAAATTTCAATTATGACGTATTCTACTCAACAAGTTAGACGTGCTTTTGGAATTTTTTTCATAAATATCGCTATTTTAGTTTCTTGTGGTTCAGTTGCAAGTGAAATAGCATTTCAAAATAATGTGCCCTTGTACTATTATGTGATAATTTGGATAATCATTTCTAGTTTAATCTTTGGTTTGCAATTTAGAAAACTCAAACTAGTTTTTTCTTCAATACGTCAAAGAATGAAAAATAGTACAAAATGGCCATTACAAATCAAAACCATAAACGGCGTTTCATGGGCATTACCTTTTGTATTAATTCCATTTTTTCCAGAATTCTCTCAGTATTTGATTCTTTTAGGTATCGGCTTTGGAAATATCTCGACTTTTGTTTTTATGAAAAAATTCAGTGGATTAAATAATAAAGAACAACTAGCAGTTGGAGTTGTATCTCTTGCTTTGATTTTACCTGCTTTTATGATTGATTCCTCACTTTTTATAGAAAATCAAGATATTGCAGTTTTACTGTCACGACTTTTTATTGCAGTATCGTATGCCATTGGAGGGATATACGCTCTTTATCAAAAAGATTGACAAAAAAATATTTTTAAAAAATAAAATGCCGATCTAAGAATTTTACGCTTAATTATATTCAACAAACTTAGCAGAATGCCTCAATGATTTATAAGACGATTATCAATTTTTTGACTTTATGGCAAAGGTATATGATGTACCAGCAGATGTGTTGATAGGACGACTTGCAGAGATTCTAAAGAATGAGGATATTCCTGCACCTTCTTGGATTCCATTTGTTAAAACAGGAGCTCATGCCGACAAACCTCCACAAAACAGAGATTGGTGGCATACTCGATGTGCATCAATAATGAGAAAAATTTACTTTCATGGACCAATTGGAATTAACGAATTAAGAAAAGATTATGGTGGTGGCAAACCATCTGGATATGGAGCTGCTCATCACAAAGATGCTGGCGGTGCAATCATTCGTAATGCAATTCAGGGATTAGAAAAACTTGGATATATTGATAAGGTTGAGAAGAAAGGACGTATTGTTTCCAAACAAGGAATGCAAAAACTAGATAGACTCGCTACAGAAATTCTCAAAGAAATGATAGTTGAAAATCCACAATTGAAAGTTTACACATAGATTCAAAATGAGTTTTCCAGAATCTAACGAACCTCCTCACGATAATACCAACAATGAGCTAGCAGCACAAAAAGAACAAATTCTAAAACAAATTCTTACCCCAGAAGCTAGAATGAGATTAGGCAATATCAAAATGGTAAAATCCGAATTATCTGATCTTGTGGAGCAATATCTAATTGGAATGGCCACCCAAGGAAAAATTCCTGGTCAAATAACTGATGAACAACTAAAGCAAATTTTGCTTTCAATTCAGCAACCAAAACGAGATTTCAAGATAAATCGTGTCTAATCTCAAAAAAATATAATTATGGGCATAGGTTGGATAAACTATGAAAGCAGTTGTATACAATGAATATGCACCGGATGATAATTTTGCTAAAATCCTTAAAGTCCAGGATATAGATGATCCAAAACCAAAAGCAGATGAAGTAGTCTTTTCAGTAAAATCTGCAGCCTTAAATTATAATGATATTTGGGGAATGAGAGGTCAACCAGTTCCTGTCCCATTACCACACGTTTCGGGTTCTGACGCAGCTGGTGATGTAATCGCAGTTGGTGAAGATGTAAAAAATATCAAAGTTGGAGATAGAGTAGTTTCTCATTCAAATATGTCTTGTAGAGTTTGTAAGGCATGTACTGATGGTAGAGAGTTTGATTGTGTAAAAAGAATCATTTGGGGATTCCAAACTGGTCCAACATGGGGAGCATTTTCTGAAATTACACATCTGCCAGAAGTTAATGTTTCAAAAATTCCTGAAGGAGTTTCATATGATGATGCGGCAGCAGCATCGATGACATTGTTGACATCTTGGCACATGCTAGTTGGTAGAGCAAAAATCATCCCAGGACAAACTGTCTTAATTATGGGTGGTGGTTCTGGAGTAGGAAGCTTTGGAATTCAAATAGCAAAATTATACAATTGTGATGTTATTGCAACAGCAAGTCCTGATAAACTAGACAAATGTCTCGAACTTGGAGCAGACTATGCAGTAGATCACAGAAAAGATGATTGGCATAAAGAAGTCAGAGCAATTTCAAAAGAACTTGCAAAGAAAAAAGGCGAAGCGGCAGGAATTGATGTCTCCTTTGATCACATTGGTGAAACACATTGGAACAAACAACTTACCTTACTAAAATATGGAGCAACGCTTGTTTCATGTGGTGCAACAACAGGATATGATGCAAAAACTGATCTAAGACATGTTTTCTTTAAAGGAACAAACATCTTAGGTTCAACTCAAGGAACAAAAGCTGAATTGGATCAAGGTCTTTATTGGATGGGTCAAGGTAAAATAAAAGCAGCAATCGATTCTACATATTCCTTTGAGCAAGCAGCCGATGCTCATACAAAGATGTTAACTGGAAAAGGAATGTTTGGTAAAATCTTAATGAAGCCCGAAGGCGCTTAGTCATTTAATGACTCAGCTATTTCGCAGTCTCATTTTTGTACCAGGTAACAACCCAAGGTTTCTTGAAAAAGCAAAAAACCTTCAGGCAGATATTGTGTGCTTTGATTTAGAGGACTCTGTTCCAGATAATGAAAAAGCAAATGCAAGAAAATCAATCAAATCTGCATTAAAATCTAGATCCTCTTTTGAATCTCCGATTTTTGTCCGCACAAATTCTCCAGCTTCAGGAAAAATCCCCTCAGATCTAAAAGAAGTGACTCAAAAGGGACTTGATGGGATTGTTATTCCAAAGGTAAACAATGTAAAAGAGATGCAAAAAATTGTAAAAACTCTATCAGAATTAGAAAAAACTCGAAAATTAAAACCTATTTGGGTAATTCCTTCCATCGAATCTGCTGAAGGAGTTGTTAATACGTATAGCATTTCATCCTTTGGGAAAAGAGTTCCTGCCATAGTCTTTGGAGTTTTTGATCTTCTAAACGATATTGGAGTTGAATACACAAAAGACTCAGCAGGAGAAAAATATTCTAGAGGAAAAATTCCCGTTGATGCACATGCAGCAGGAATTGTCGCAATAGATGCAATTTGGCAGGATCTAAAAGACTCTAAGGGATTTGAAAAAGACTGCAAACTTGGCAAAAGCTTAGGATATTCAGGAAAAAGCATCATTCATCCAGATCAAATCTCTGTTGTTCACAAACTATTTCATCCAAATAAAACTGAAATTTTATGGGCTGAGAAAGTCTGCAAAGTATATCTTGAATCAACCAAGAAAGGTAAAGGTGCTACTACTGTTGATGGAAAAATGATAGATGAAGTACATTTCAAGCAAGCAAAAGCACTTCTTGAACTTGTAAAATAAAAAAATTATTTTTTTACACTAAATTTTCAAGAACTGATTCCATACTGGTACTTTTTTCCATAATTTTTTCAGATATGGTGCCTGTAACTGTAGTTTTCCCCTTCTTGATATCTAATTTTATTTCTTGAAAAACACATTGAAGTTTGGATATTTTCTTACTTTCACTTAGAATACGTCCAGTTTCAATAATCAAACCATTAATAATTAGATTTTCAATTTTTCGATATCCTGAAGTTTTGGGTGCTTTAGAGACTTTTAGAATTTGTGGAATGGTATATTCATTTTCTAAAAGAGTTGAGATAATATTTCTTGATTCTATCTCTCCAAATAATTCTAAAATTAAATTTGAAAGATCTGTATCAACTATTGTAACAAAATATTTTCCATTGCCTTTTTTGATATTAATGATTTTATTAATACAATCAGTTTCAAATTTATTTACATCAAGAGTAGAGTTTTTCTTGAGTACACTTGTAAATTTTTTAAAATGTTCTATGGATAGTTTTATTGACATTCCATGTTCTAAAAATAATTCACGTTCTACTTTTTTCAAAATATCTAAATCTAATTCTTTTTTAATCTCATTTGATAATGAATTTGAAATCAATCTATCAATACCACTCATACATTAATCAAAATCATAGAAAATATTAAAGCACTCCTTTTTATCACTACTAGAGATGTCAAAATCTGTAATTGTGATAGATGATGATGAGGATACTGTTAGATTATTTAGTGAATTTCTTGAAGAGAATGATATCAGTGTAGTTGGTAATGGGTTTAGTGGTTTGACCGCAGTAAAATTATTCAAGGAAACCAAACCCGATGTAGTTTTAATTGATCTTAATATGCCAAACGGTAGCGGATATTACGCAATAAAAAAAATTCAGGAACTAGATCCTACCGCAAGAATTATTGCAGTTTCTGCTGATTCCAGTTATTCTGTTGAAGAAAAATTAGAAAAACTCAACATTCCTCTAATTCAAAAACCCTTCAAAATGGATCAAGTTATCTCTGTTATTCAGAGTTAATCCCATTCTTGGATCCCACATTTGGAACATTTCACATAATGTTATATTATAAACTTCACAAAAATTTTTTGATATACATGAGTAAACGTGTAACAATAATGATTGATGAAGATCTTGACAAAAAACTTCGACTTCGTCAAGCAAAATTAATTCAACAAGAGCAATCCTCATACAGTTATTCCAAAGTACTGAATGAAACATTGAGAAAAGTACTCAAATAATTGTTATTTACTTTAAAAAAACTCTTTTCTTATCTAGAATAGATTAAAGAATAATGAATTCTCATTAATAATGGTAAAATGGTTGATCTTCTTGATCCCACAAATGTCATAACAAGGATGTTTAATGCACAAAAATATGAAGAAATGTACAATTATTGCAAAAATTTACTTGAAAAAATCCCTAATGACATGGTTGCATTACAAAACATTTCACTATCACTGATTTATTTGCAAAAATATGAAGAGGCAATTGAATATTGCGACAAAGTTCTAGAAATTAAAAACTTGGATACATATGCATTAAAAAACAAGATCTATGCACTTGAAAATTTGAAACAACATGAACAAGTTTTAGAATTATGTAAACAAATTCTTTCTATAAACTCTAAAGATCTTTGGGCTCTAAACAGCATGGGATTGTCTCTAAACGAACTAAATCGTCATGAAAACGCACTTGAATATTATGAGACTGTTCTTCTAATTGATCCCAATGATGTTACAGCTTTAATGAATAAGGCAATTTCTCTTAGCCACCTAGGTAACTACAAAGATGCAATTGATTATTATGATAAAGCTCAAACTGTTGATTCTACTTTGAAAGAAATACCTCTTGCTAAATCACGATTATTTGAAAAACTTGGAATGACAGATAACGCATTTTTGGCTGCACAAGGAGTTCTTAACAAAGATATGGCAAAAATTAAAAATGATGCTAAAGAAAACAAGTATTCTGTTTTTCACCAATTTTGTGAAGATGAATTTCAAAAAATCAACAAATGATATTCATCTAAATCATTTTATAGATAGAATTCACATCATTTTTTGATGTTTACTGGTATTGTTGAAGGTGTGGGTAAAGTGGAAAAAATTTCTAAAAATACCAAAAACAGAAGTGCTATTCAAATGACTGTTAATTTGGGAAAACATTCCAAGGGATTAAAAATTGGACAAAGTGTTGCTCTAAACGGTGTTTGTCTAACTGCAACAAAACTATCAAAATCAAACTGTATTTTTGAAATGATTGATGAAACCACTAAAAAAACAGATCTTGGAAATCTAAAAGTTGGTGGAGTAGTAAATATTGAACGAAGTTTAAAAGCAGGTGATAGACTAGAAGGACATTTTGTTTTGGGTCATGTAGATGGAGTTGCAATCATCAAAAAAATTCTAAAAAAACCAAAAGAAGTTCAAGTTTGGTTTGAAGTTCCAAAAAAACTATCAAAATTTGTTGTTAAAAAAGGATCAATTGCTGTTGATGGAATTAGTTTGACTGTGGTTGATATAAAAAATTCACTTGCATCAGTTTCTTTGATTCCTCATACAATTGAAGTAACAAATTTTCATACCAAAAAAGTAGGCGATAAAGTTAATATTGAAACTGACATTCTTGGAAAATACATTCTAAAACAGTAATAATCTACAATTTTAGTGGTAATTACCAATTTTTTAGTAAACTTTATAATTAGAAAACAAACAATTTTTTTCATGTCTCTTGAATCAGCATTACAATCCCTGAAGCATGGCGAATTTGTATTGTTGTTTGACTCTGCTGGTAGAGAAAATGAGATAGACATGGTAGTTGCAGCAGAGTTTGTTACTCCTGAACATGTAGCACGAATGCGTCAGCATGCTGGTGGACTATTATGCATTGCAATTGATAATAATTTTGCAAAATCTCTTGAGCTAAAATATATGCATGAAATTTTATCTGATTCAGACATTTCAAATAAAGAAATGATCATGGGTCTTGCACCTTATGGTGATCATCCAACATTTTCATTATCTGTAAATCACTATCAAACTTATACTGGCATTACTGACAAAGATAGGTCACTAACAATTAGAGAAATGGCAAATATCTTTAAGATTGAAAATAATCAGAAAAAATTTGCTTCATCTTTTAAAACTCCTGGACATGTTCCTTTATTGATTGCGTCTAAAGGATTATTGGCAGCACGTCAAGGCCATACTGAAATGTCTGTTTATCTGGCTCAAGTTGCAGGTTTAACTCCAGTTACTGCAATTTGTGAAATGATGGATGCTGAAACATATTCTGCATTATCTGTAGACAAGGCAGAGAAATTTGCAAAACAAAATGGAATTCCATTAATTGATGGAAAAGAACTTTTAGAATACGCTAAGGTGCATTAGTATTGAATATTGCTGTAGTGGTTTCGGAATTCAATGAAGAAGTGACATCTAGGATGCTTTCTGTGGCTCAGGAAAAAGCAGATTCTTTGAAATTAAAAATATCTCACACATGTACAGTTCCTGGGGCATACGATATGCCAATAATTGTAGACTCGTTATTGAAGAAAAAAGATGTTGATGCTGTGGTTACACTGGGAGCAATTATCAAGGGACAAACAAAACATGATGAAGTAATTTCACATTCTGCTGCTCAAGCCCTAACTGAATTGTCAATAAAATACCAAAAACCGGTATCTTTGGGAATATCTGGTCCCGGAATGCAAGAAAGACATGCATATGCTAGGATAAGACCTGTTGCAGAACGTGCAGTTGAAGCTGTTGTAAAAATTTCTGGTGAATTAAAGAGGATTCAAAAATGATTCAACTAAGTATACTGAAAATAACTGAATATGGACCTTGGACATTAACATTAGGCAGTGATAGAGAACATGAACTTCAAATGCTTCAAGCATCTCTATACAAAGAAATACAAAAACAATTTTCTGAAAAAAACTGCCTAGTTTTTCTTAATAGAGCAGATGAATTTTTTGTAATTTCAAATGGTCTTGGATTAGAAGAACATATTCAAATTCAAAAGACACTTGAAAAATTATTTGATATTCATTTAACAATTTCAATAGGTTTTGGAAAATCTCCATTTGATGCAAACCTAAAAGCATATGATGGTAGGAAAAATCAAGTAGTTTTAAATTCGAAACATAATATTTTTGGTTTTGTTAATAATTCATATGATCTTAAAGTTACAATTATGCATTTAGATGTAAACGATCTTACCTCAAGAAGAAAAACCAATTCCCCTTATGAAATTTCATCAATAATTTTTGAATTGTATTCAAAAATGTCAAAATATTTTATGGAAAAAAATTCTCTTACATTTTTTATGGGAGGAGATAATTTTATGGTAGTTACAAGCGAAGAGGGAAAAAATTCTGTACAGGAGTTTATTACAAGTATCAAAAATGAAGATAAAATTTCTTTGAATTGTGGAATAGGTACTGCTCATACAAGTAGGGAGGCTGTGAAATTAGCCACAAAATCTCTTGATACTATTAGAGAAATTCGAGATTCAGGCAAAGAAAAGCCTGAAGTTTATGAATTATCATGTTAATAAAAAATATTAGCGTATTACATGGACCAAATTTAGATTTTATTTCAAACACAAACATCAAGATTCAAAATGAAAGATTCAAAAAAATTCATACAAAAATCAAATCTAATACAAAAGAAGAATCCATAGACTGTGAGGGTCTTTTATTGATTCCTGGTTTCATTAATGCACATACCCATATTGGAGATTCAATAGGAAAAGATGTTACCTTAAACAGATCTGTTGATGAAACAATTCATCCCGTTTTTGGAGTCAAGTCAAAAATTCTAAAAAATACCTCCGAGGAAAATCTATCAAATTTTATGAAAAATACTTGTCATTCTATGCTTCGTAAAGGGATCACAACCTTTGTTGATTTTAGAGAGGGTGGATTGGATGGAGTAATTTTACTAAAAAAAGTATTATCTGATATACCATTACGTTCTATAATTTTAGGTAGAGTAGAATTTTACCAAATGCCCACTGAGATTAAAAAAAATAAGCCTTATCCTAAGGAAAAAATACCTGAACTTGATGCTTTAATAAAAAAATGTGATGGAATTGGAATTAGTGGAGCAAATGAGAATAGTAATTTAGTTTTAAAATATTATTCAAAAACACCAAAACTTAGAGCAATTCATTCTTCTGAAACCAAACAAAGTATCTCTAAATCAAAAAAAGTTACTGGAAAATCTGAAACGATTAGGGCTTTATCACTAAACCCTCATTTTTTGGTTCACATGACTTTTGCATCAAAAAGTGATCTTTTGGCAACTGCTAAAAAAACTACTGGAGTTGTAATTTGTCCACGAGCAAATTCATCACTAGCAGAAGGAATTCCCGATATAGAGATGATGCAAAAGGCTGGCTGTGTTGTTGCATTAGGCACAGATAATGTGATGATCAATTCACCTGATATGTTCAGAGAAATGGATTATCTCTGGAAAGCAACAATGGGAATTCATAAAAAAAGAATTGATCCAAAAGAAATTCTTAAAATTGCTACAGTAAATGGTGGAAAAATTTTGAAAAAAGATATTGGAGTTATTGAAAATGGAAAAATTGCTGATTGTATTTTTCTTGATAAACATGCTTTAGATTTAGAACCAATGCATAATCCACATGCATCAATTGTTCATAGAGCATCTGAATCTGCAATTAAAGCAGTAATGATTGGAGGAAAAATAGTACATGGAAAAATCTAGACCGTATGTAATTCTTAGTGCAGCAGCATCACTAGATGGAAAAATTGCCACAGTTTCTGGCGATTCAAATTTATCTTCAAAACAAGACAGTGTGAGACTCCATAAGCTAAGATCTAAAATGGATGCAATTTTAGTTGGTAAAAATACTATTTCAGTAGACAATCCTCTATTAACTGTACGTCATACTAGAGGTAAAAATCCAATCAGAATAATTTTAGATTCTAAAGGAACAGTATCAAAAAATTCAAAAATATTACAAACAAGCAACAAAGTTCCAACAACAATAGTAGTTTCAAAAAAAATATCAAAAACAAATCTTGAAAAACTAAGAACATTTCCTGTAGAAATAATCATCACAGGAAAAAACTCAGTAGATATCAAATCCTTGTTGAAAAAACTTTCAGACAAAAAAATTACAAAAATTCTTGTTGAAGGTGGAGGAACTATAAATTGGGAATTTATAAAAAATAATCTTTTTGACGAACTGATTCTTACAGTTTCCCCATTTTTAATTGGAGGGACTAATGCAATTTCACTAGTTCAAGGTAGTGGATTTAAAAAAATCTCTAATTCGCCAAATTTACGACTCAAATCAATGAAGAGGCTCAAAAATCACCTTGTTTTGAATTATGTCAAAGTGTAAGTTCTTATACTTTATTTGAAATAAAATTACAAGAAATTGGCAGTAAAAAAGAAAACCACAACAAAAAGAAAAGTAACAACAAAAAAGAAGGCTGCACCAAAAAAGAAGGCTGCACCAAAAAAGAAGGCTACTAAATCAAAAGCAAAGAAACCAGCATTTGGTGGGTATGCAATCAGTTTTGCAGGTCGTAAGGAAACTGTAGAGCAAGTATTTGGAAATAAACCAATTGCACCAAGTGAAATGACTAAAAAGATCTGGGCATTTGTAAAATCAAAAAGCCTTTCAAATCGTTAAATCCAAATGTTAACGAATAATCGTTAACTAATTTCTATATTTTAATTATTTTTCTAAAATGAATAAGATATAGATATTGGATTTTATTTTAAATTATTATGTCAACTGCATCATTAAGACGCGATCATGAATTAATAGAAAAAGTAATCAAAGCAATGGAGTCTACTCTTCAATTACTTAATGATGGAAAACAAATTCCTGAATCAATCTTACTTCCAGTAATTGATTTTTCAAAAAACTTTACAGATGTTTGTCATCACACTAAAGAAGAGAAATCTCTGTTTCCAGCATTAGAACAAGCTGGATTACCTAGTAATATGGGACCAATTGCAATGATGCTAATTGATCATCAACGTTCAAGAGAAATTGGAACTCACATGGAAGAATCTGCAAAAGAATATCTTTCAACTGGTGACTCTACAAAACTGATTAGTGACATGCAGCAATATGTTGAACATGTTACAGAACATCTTTGGAAAGAAAACAATCGACTATTCATGATGGCAGAAGCTCGTTTACAATATGTTGCAAAAAAAGTTGATGAGGAACTAACTGAAATTGAAAAATCACAACTAGATGATTTAGGAAAATCTAGAGAACACTATGAAAAATTGGCTGAAAATCTTACAAAAGATTTGAATCAGCAAGGAAATTAGGTTTGTCTAGTAGCTTATTTGGTCAAGTAATAGCAGTCAGAAAATTTGTCAATGGTGATATTGAGCTAGATTTCTATCATGAAGAAAAAACTACAGAATTTCGTTTTTCCTCAGATCCTAGTAGGCTGGGAAATTTTCCAAAGGAATTAGCTGAAACTTTGATTTCTACTTTGGCAACTGATATTTGCGTAGAAATTTTCTTTGGAGATGATGGAAATCCTACTCATGTTGAGCTTGAGGAATGTGATGATGAAGAAGATTTAGAAGACGACTTTGATGATGATGAAGATTCTGTTGAATCTTGAACTTTGCAAAAATTATTCTACATAATGATGATGTGTCAAATTGTCATAGAATCTAACTGATTTTAGATTTACAAATTCTAACATACCATATCTTGATAGTTCTCTTCCAAACCCACTATGTTTTATTCCTCCAAATGGAATTCTAGGATCTGAAATTACTACATTATTGACACTTACAATTCCTGACTCAATTCGTCTAGACATCTTATCTGCTTTTGCAAGATCTTTAGTCCAGATACTTGCACCTAGACCAAATTCACTCTCATTAGCTAACTTGATTGCCTCGCTTTCATTTTCGACTATAGTAATTGGAGCTACTGGTCCAAATGTTTCTTCTTTTGCAATTCTCATATCTGATTTGACGTTAGTTAGAATTGTTGGCTTGTAAAAGAATCCATTTCCTTCCATTTCTGAACCTCCGAGAAGAATTTCAGCACCTTTCTCTTTGGCGTCTTCTACTATTCCAGAAATTGTTTCTAATCCATCCTTGCTTGAAAGTGGCCCAATATCTGTTTCCATTGACATTGGATCTCCAATTTTGAGTTGTGACGCTTTTTTGATAAATAATTCAATAAATTCATCTGCAATATTTTTTCCAACAAAAAATCTTTTCGAGGCAACACAACTCTGACCACAATTGATGAATCTGCCCTTTACTGCACCTTCTGCTGCTTTTTCAATGATTGCATCATCTAATACGATGAAAGGATCACTTCCACCCAATTCTAAAACACATTTCTTCAAATTACTTGCAGCTCTTTCTCCTACTTTTGCTCCCGCATTTGTACTACCTGTAAATGTAACAGCATTGACATCTGAATCAATTAAGTGATTTGCTGAATCTACACTTCCGACAACTGTTTGAAAAATTCCATCTGGCATACCTGATTCAGTAAATGCTTTTTCTATTTCAATTCCTGACTGCATAGTTACTCTAGATGGTTTCATTACAATTACATTTCCTGCCATTAAACATGGAGCAGCAAATCGTAATGCCTGCCAAAATGGAAAATTCCATGGCATGATAGAACCAATAACTCCTAGTGGTTCAAAAGTTAGAAAACTCTTTCTTGCATCTGTATTTAATACTTCATCCGAAAGAAAACTATCTCCGTAATCTGCATAAAATTCTAATGCCCATGCACATTTTTCAACTTCACCAATCGATTCCTTCAATGCCTTACCCATTTCAGAAGTGGCAACTTTAGCAAGTTGTGTTTTATTCTTTTTTAGATATTCTACTAAATTGTAAATGTAACTTCGACGTTTTTCATAATCTTTTTTCCATTCTGGAAATGCTCTTTTGGCTTTTCCAACCAATTCAAATACTTGATTTCTGTCCATTGCTGAAAATGTGGTAATATCCTCACCGGTTGTTGGATTTACCGTAGTTATTTGACTCAAGGATTTTCCCAAGAATTTCTCCTATTTAATTTACTAACTTATTTTTCAAAATTGTTAGAAAAATTACTAAGAGTTTTAGAGTATGATTCCATTAGAATGCACAAATTTGTCATATGACTTCATGCCTGAAATTCTCATTTGTGAGTACCATTTCAGATAATTATCATAATTTTCAATTTGTTTGATCCAAATACCTCTAACATAATTTGAATATGACTCAACACTTTTCAATAAATTCTTGTCAAAATTCATTTTATCAAAAAATTCTTTTTCTGACAGTATACATGTGCTAAAAACATCATCTAAGACATGAAGGTATTCTTTGTACATGTCTGAATAGATCTGAAAATGTGATGGAATATGCATTTCTAATTTTTTGATTATTTTAGATGTATCATCTTTGAATACATTACAAATTGAGGAAGAATCCTTAGTTGACATAAATGAAATATTCTATTTTTCTATTTATCCTTATTTCCAGATTTTGTTAGAATGTTTGCTGCATGTCTTTTTTTATTTCATCAATTTTTTTCGAGTATGCTTTTCTGGATTTATCATTCTTTTTGAGATTTAATACATTTCCACACGATGGGCATTTGAACATTCCTTCTAACGCCTCTTCAAAAGTCACTCGTGGACAATCCTCATTTCCGCAATGATAAAAGTCAGAAGCATTTTCATAATCTAATCTCTGTTGTAATCGTTCTTCAATTTTCTTTTTTTGGTTTTCAATAAAGTGTTCTACTTCTTCCCTTCTAGTTCTCCATCTGTAAACAAACCAACCTTTTCTTTCATCTTTTACTCTAATTCCAGTAATTAGAGATTTTCCGAACAAATCGTATAATACTTTTCTAACCATGTTGATTCTAAGACCTGTTGAACTTGCAATCTCTTCATCTGTCGCATCTTCTGCTTTTAGTAATGATCTTGCAACTTTGAGGTATTCATCTCCTCCAATCATTGAGGCTATTCTCACAAAAGGATCTTCGTATTTGTCTACCAACTCTAATCACTCCAAATTTTCTACTATTAATCCCTTGTTTCCTTTACTTGTACATTTTTGCCATTTTTTGTGGGTATTATCTTCCTTTTTGCATCTGGAAACTCTTTCTCAAATTGTTTACCTTTTTGTATACGATCTAATAGTATCGCCAAAGCACTAATCTCTGAGTGGGGTTGACTACCAACTCCTACATTATAATCTGCCAATTCATAAATCTCTCTGGGAACTTTTTCAGCACCTACTACGATTACTAAATTTCCTTCTTTTCGTAGCTGCTCTTGAACATTATTGATATTTTCGCCATACATTGAAAGATGTATAATTTTAAAATCATCCTCTTTTTTCTTTTTTACAATAGATTTCCATTTATCAATAAATTCAACTTCAAATTTTCCTCCCCAAGTTTTATTGATTTTTTCTAACGTATCTTTAATTTCTGGATTAACTTCTGTCATGAAGATTCTTTCTGCTCCAAATGCTCTTGAAACTAATGCAACATGAGTTGTAACTCTGTCGTCTCTGACTAGACGCTGTCCAATTCTAATAACTTCAATTACCAAATGTTTCCTGAACTCCTTCCAAAGATTTTTTGTTGAATTTATATGGATTTTTACTTTCTGTAATGTCTTTGATTAATTTTTTTAACTCCTTGATATTTTTGCCAGTTTTTGCAGATACAGAAATTACTTTTTTATTTTCAGTTAAATGAAGGATGTCAATTTTTTTGTTGATTTCTTCTTTTTCTAACAAATCAGATTTGTTTAACGCAAATACAATTTTGTCCTTTTCAACTCCTAATTCACTTAATGTTTTCATACAACTTGAAAATTTCTTTTTTAATTCAAATATGGAATCACTGATATCTATTACTAAAATTATGATATCCGTGTGTCCCAATTCTTCTAATGTTGATTTGAATGCGTCTATCATATATGCAGGTAATTTACTGATGAATCCAACAGTATCTGAAATCAAAAATGGTTCTTGATTAATTGTTAATCTGCGTGTAGTTGTAGTAAGGGTTGTAAAGAGCTCTTTACTTTGAGTTCTTGTTTCACCTGTTGTCTTGTTAAATAATGAAGTTTTACCAGCTGATGTGTATCCTGCAAGTGAAATTGTTTTGAATCCCATTCTCTTTCTTCCTTGTCTGTGAAGCTCTCTTTGTTTTCCAGCTTTTTCTAGCTTTGATCTTATTGTTTGCATTCTATGTTTAATGTCATTATAGTAAACATCTACCTCAAACTTTCCTATTCCCATAAATCCTGGCTGTTCTCCCATGTTTGCAAGACGAACTTTTTCTTTTGCTCTGGCCATCTCATATCTCAATTGAGCTAATTTTACCTGTAATTTTGATTCAGCACTTGATGCCCTACTTTCAAAAATTTCAAGAATTAGAGCCTCTCTATCTAAAATTTCTCTGTGTAAAACAGCTGCGAGGTTGTAGTTTTGAGTAGGTTTTAAAATTTCATCAAATATGATAACATCTGGCCTTAGCTTCTCAGAAATCTCTTCTAGCATATCTAAGACTCCCCCACTAATTCCATACTTTGGCTTTTTTAGAAAATTTTGTTTGATTATGTGAACTATTTCATATCCGGCAGCATCACAAAGTCCTTTGGCCTCATTTATGGAATCTTCTTGATCGTACGTGATTAAAATTGCAGAATCCATTTTAGTCATAAATTATACCTATTTTTGAGAATTTTATCCGATTTTTTTTAATGCTTTTTCTATATTCATATTCAATACAATTTCTGCTATGTCACTAGCATATTCAGATACCCTTCTAATATTTTCAGTCATTCTTCTAATTCTATAAATCTCTTCATCATCTCTTAATGATTTTGATGCATCTCTAACTTTTTTCTCATATTTTGTAATATCTGCTGTTTTCTCAATAGTCTTTTCTGCTTGTGCATAATCTTCTTTGAATAATGCCAAACATGAATCATCTAATACAGATAGACAAAAATCATTCATTTCTTGAAGCTTTTCTAAAATCTCTTTTTTAACTGATTTTTTAAACTCTAAGAGATCTTTTGCAATAAATGCAGCATGATCTCCTGCTCTCTCAATATTTTTCACTACAAGTCTGTATCCAAGACAATTTCTAGCATTTCTAAAACCCATTTCTTTTAACATGTGTTCATTTTGAATTGCTATCTTTAATTGTCGAATAATATAAAATCCAAATCTGTCTACTTCATCATCTGTGTTTATTACTTCTTGAGCTAATTCCAGATTGTTTTCTTTTACTGCCAGAATTGCATCACTAGACATTGATTTTGCTAGATGAATCATTCTCTTGAATGCACCATCAACTGATAATTCTAGTAAATTTACAAGAACCTGTACAGTAATACCTCCACTAGAGTCAGAAATTATTTCTGAACCCATTAACATTCGCTTTACAGCTTCTTTTACAGTATTTCTTTGAGTTGGACTCAATCTTCCATTTTTTGGTTTAACGTTTATTGTTTTGAATCCTAAAAAATACAACGAAATTAATTTTCTAATTATTGAAGATGCTTCCTCTCCACCATCTATCTCAATTATTGCATCTTCTTTTTTCTGAATACGTGATTCAAATTTTGGTGGATAAAGCTCTAACGTTGATGAACCTTTTCTTACCATTCTGATTTGATCTCCTTGTTTTAGTCCTAATTCCATAATCCATTGTTTTGGTAATGACACTATGTATGATGATTTCCCGGTAAATTGAATTTTCCTTGTTTCTTCTCTTTCTTCCATAATCTAAAGAGAAAAAACCTGTCTATATAGTTTGAGAATTATAATATGGTCTAACATTGAACTAATATTTAGAATAGTTTGTACTATGTGCATGGATCAAACTCTAAAACTTCAGCATTCACTTGATGCATTGTTTGGAAATGGAGTTTCAAAATATCTACCAAAAGATATTGAAATGACTTTTTCACGCAAAACTGGACGAATTAGAACTGTATCTCATAATGGAAAATTATTATGTACTTTGAGAATTGATGGAGGCCTGGCAATTAGTACTTATTTTGCACAACTATTACTGAAAAGTAAAGCATTCAAAGAAAACTGTGTTGAAATTAACAAAGATGCTGCTCCATTTGTAATGGAAGGCAGATCTGTATTTTGTAAGCATGTGGTGTGGTGTGGAAAAAAAGTGCAGATTTCTGCTGATACTCCTGTTTTATTCAAAGGTAAAGTAATCGCAGTTGGAAAGGCTATTTTATCATCAAAAATGATTTCTGATTTTGATAGAGGCGTTGCCATTAAGGTCAGAGATAGTTTAAAAAGTCGTAAAGGGAAAATAGAAACATGATGCGAGGAGGAAACCGCGAAATGCGAAGAATGATGGACAAAATGGGTCTAGATATGAATGAACTATCCAATGTCCAAGAGGTTATTATCAAGACTGATAAAAAAGAGATCATTATTACAAAACCCTCCGTCACTGAAATGAAAGCAAAAGATAATTCTATTTTTACAGTAACTGCTGAAAGTTATGAAGAAAGAGAGTTAGAGGTACCAATTTTCTCTGAGGAAGACATCCAATTAGTTAGCCAGCAAGCAGGGGTGGATGAAGAAAAAGCTAAAAATGCTTTAGAAGAAGCTAAAGGCGATCTGGCAAGAGCAATCCTGTTATTAACAACTGGTTAGTTGTTAATCGTTGTTTTTGTGCCTAAAAATCACCTAAAAATGAATGATTTAAGTAATGGAATATAAAATTTTGAGTATAATGAGCATGGCTGAATCCAAAGTCACTGGAATCATCAAATCCCTAAATGGCTTAGAGGATGATCTAGATTCTCTAAACAGTAAAATTGGTGATATGAAAAAACAGTTGAATGTAAAGGCTCAGAATGAGATTGATTCATTATTAGAAAAAACCAGGGAAATGGCTACAAAAGAAGCTGAAAATATTATCAATGCATCTAAAGAAAAAGCCACTTCAGAATCCACAAAAATTGCTCAAGAAGGAGAGACTAAATTATCTGAAATTCAATCAACCATAGATGCAAATTTTGATGAAGCAGTGAAACACGTGGTGTCAACTGTTTTGAAGGCATAAACCTAAATCACATATTTCATTTTGTCAATCATCGATCCCTTACTAAATTCCCGTATTGGTATTGCAACCACTTTTGGTAAACACTACTATAGATTTTCTACTTATCTAAAGACTCAGAATTTATCTTTTGATTCTATCCTTCCTGAAGAAATTATGGATTATTCTGGCCATGTAATACTTACTACAAAAAAAGAATCACCAAAACAATCTGAAAAATTATTACTTCATGAGGATATCTTTGAACACCATTCTACTGTAATCCGAGGTATAATGATGCAAAAACTCAATCTAGATTTTGAAGAAGATATTTTAATTTTAGGTGTTGATCCAGGTCAACGAATTGGTTTATCTGTATTCTACTATGGAAAAGAAATTGAGAGTTCATTTCATTTATCTATTGAAAAACTAGTTTTTCATATGATTCAAATTTTAGGGGGCCTTAGAGCAAAACGGAAAATTGTAAAAATTGGAAATGGAAACATGGAAATTGCCAAACAAATTGTAACAATACTTAATCTAAAATTTTGTTCATCTTTTGAATTGGAGTTTGTTGATGAACGAAACACTAGTTTGAAAATTAAAAATTTCAATCAGAGAGGAAAACGAGATATGCTTTCTGCAAAGTATATTTCCCAACGTGATGGTTATAGACATTCAATTCTTCCATTATCTATTACGGGTTAAAATCCAAATTTTCTCCATTTTTTCATATTTTCCTCTTTTCATCGTTAAAATTTATGGTACAATGATGAAAGTATGATGATATTCTGAATATTTTTTATCTATTCCATCAAATAAATGAAATTTTTTCTTAAAGGACTATATTGGTATCTATAATTTTTTCAAAAATGATGATTTGGAAACTAGCTATACATATTTATTGAAGTTTTCTTGATTTTTTTTGAAACTAATAACTATGATCGCTGAATAATATGAAAATATTTCATCTTTTATGTTATTTTATTATGAATTTTATCGATCCATGCTTATATAGTTATGAATTCTATAAATAACTACCAAGATGACTTGTAAAGGAATTTGTGTTAGATATAAGGCTCAAAAGCCTGTTGGAACCGGAAGATATGCTTCAGGACAACGTCGATGCCAAATTTGTGAAATTTTCATCAAATGGGAGGGACTTTGGTGTCCATGTTGTGGATATAGATTAAGAACAAAACCACGTAATCTAAAATACAAAGCAAAATTACGTGCAAGAGTTGAAGCTGATTCTATTGAAGCTAAAGCAGTTGCTAATACTCAGCCAGAAGAAATTGAAGTTGAAGTAAAAGCAAAAACTAAATCAAAAACAAAAACTGTAAAAGCTAAAACAACAAAATCCAAAACAACAAAAAGTAAAGAAAAAACACCTTGTAGATACTGTGAAAAACTCTTTGTTTATCCAGATAAACATGAAAAGAACTGCAAGAAGAATCCTGGTGTTGAAGTTGTTTCTCCTCATGAGAATGAATCAATAGCAATAAAAGCATAAGACTTGTTCATAGCTTATTGAACTCTCCAAATGGATTTTTCCAGAAAATGGTAAATTTGGAGGGCCGTAGTTTTTCTTTACAGATTCAAAAATTTGAAAATGGATATTTTGTTTCTGTAACAGAAGGACCAAACAAAATCGGTTCCATTGTTGCTTCTTTGGCAACTGGACCTACCCCTGTTACTACAACTGTTATTCCTTCAAGAACAGAATCTCTTTTTCTAAAACTTGTTGCTGAGAGAATCAGTACTAGAATGAGAGGTATATCCTTAGTTTCTGTCTTTATTCAAAAAGAATTAGAACCAGATATTGCAAAAGCCTTAATGTCTGATATAATGGAGATGATTGAGAATGAGTGATTTAAGAAATTATATTTCTCAGATTAAAAAGAATAAAGAACTAAAAATCATTAAAACTAAAGTTTCTACAAAATATGAAATTGCAGGCATTACTGCAAAAGTTGACGGTTCACATGCTGTTTTATTTGAAAATATCAAAGAAAGTGATTTTCGATTAGTTGCTAATTTAGTTGGAACAAGGAAAAGGTTTGCATTAGCTGTAGGAGGTACAAAAAATAATATTCACGAAAAAGTCATTTCAGCAATTAAAAAAGCTAAACGACCAAAAATTGTCTCTTCAGGAAAATTCATCGAAAATAAAGCAAAAAATCTCTATTCTATGCCTATTGTTACTCATTTTGAAAAAGAATCTGGTCCATTCATTACCTCTTCAGTAGCATATGCTAAGAATCCAGAAACAGGAAAACAAAATTCATCATTTCATAGATTGATGCCAATTGATAAAACTCATTTTTCAATAAGGATGGTAGAGGGACGTCATCTTCATAGATGTTTTATTGATGCCAAAGAACATGGTGAGGATTTGAAAATTGCAATTACCGTTGGTGTTCATCCAGCAATTTCCATTGCTGGAGCATATCAAGCAGAATGGGGTAAAGATGAAATCGATATTGCAAATGCACTTTTGGGCGGAAAACTTACATTGGCAAAACTTCCATTTTCGGGATTAAATGTACCATCAGGTTCCGAAATTGTTATAGAAGGAAAAATTCTTTCTGATAAAACTCATCCAGAATGGATGGTTGAAATGCTTCAAACATATGATCATAAAAGAAACCAACCTGTTTTTGAACTTGAGAATATATTTTTCCGAAACAATCCTATTTTTCATGATGTCTTATCTGGTTATTCTGAACATCGTTTACTAATGGGAATGCCAATTGAATCAAAGTTAAATGGTGAATTAAAAAAAGCATTTTCTCAAACACAACAAGTTTCTATGACTAATGGTGGCTGTAATTGGTTACATGCAGTTGTACAAATAAAAAAGAAGAGTGAGTCTGATCCTAAAAAAATTATTCAAAAAACATTTGAATCACACCGTTCACTAAAACAAGTTACAGTAGTTGATGAAGACATTAATCCTAACAATGCAGAATCAGTAGAATATGCAATGGCCACACGATTCCAAGCAGACAAAGATCTAGTTATTCTAAAAAAAGTTCGTGGATCTAGCCTTGATCCTTCAAGTGATCAAAAGAAACTACAAACTGCAAAAATGGGAATTGATGCTACTCGCTCTCTTTCAAAACGTCCAGAGGGATTTGAATTAGCAAAAATTCCAAAAATTGAGAAGATTAAACTTGAAAAATATTTTAAATAATCAAACTCGACTGATTAAATTAAATTGGATGAATTAAAATCATTGTTAGATACAAATGTCATCAGAAAGTTCATCAATTAGGGAAAAAAGTCCTTCTGAATCTCATGCAGAAGTAATTGTTAGGATGTTTCCTTCTGATGCGAACCCTGCAGGAAATGTGTTTGGTGGTGAAATTTTAAAACATATTGATATGGTAGCAGGAATAGTTGCTCAAAGACATTCTCAGTCAAATGCAGTAACTGTCTGTATGGATAGTGTAAATTTCTTAAAACCTGTTTTTGTGGGTAATGTTCTTACATTAACTGCTAGAATAAATTATGTTCATAATTCATCGATGGAAATTGAAGTAAAAGCAGAGGTTGAAGATATTATTACTGGAATCAAAACTATTGCCGGAAATGCTTTTGTTACTTTTGTAGCTCTTGATAAAAATGGAAAACCTACTCATGCCCCAAAATTAGCACTAAAAACTGATGAAGATCGAACAAAATTTGAGGAAGGAAAAATCCGAATGCAAAAACGATTAAAAAATCGTGAAAAGTAATTCTGATTTTCATAGATCCATTTAAGAATAGCAAATCCTATCTCAAGATATTGTCTGAACAAGAAAAAACAAATGAATGGGATTCCCTTTGGCAAGAATATACCAAATCTCTTGAAAATTGGAAAACCGTTTATGAACAAATTCAAAAAGCAAGTAATGACATGCAGGCAAAGTTCAACCAAGTTTGGGATAAAGCAACTGTTGAATCAAGTGCTGATACCATGAAATTATTTACTGAAAACTGGCAAAAAGCTATGGCTGATGCTGGAATGAATTCTTTCAAAGAATTTACTGAAAACTGGCAAAAAGCCTTGAATGATTCCAATGCAAATACATTCAAACAATTTACTGAAAACTGGCAAAAAGCTGTAAGTTCGTCAGGATTAGAACAAATGAATGCTTATGGTGAAATGATGAAAAAATTTGCTGAAACTTGGACTTCAATGTGGCCAAAATCTTAATCTTTTGAATTGAGAAAAATTTTTTTCTTTTTTTGTAGTTGTACAGGACTAGAAATAACAACTGCTATAGGAGTAACTTCATATTTATTTTATCTAGAGGAGTCTATCTTAGCTTTAATTTCTATGGTTGTTTTTGGCAAACTAATTATTTTTCATTTTATAATGGAATATTTTGATAAGCAAAATCAAAAGAAAAACTTTGAAAAAATGAAAACAATGAAATCATTTTTAATGAAAAAATATTCAGCTTGAAATTAGGAAAAATTTAGATAATAAAAAAGAAAAATCAATCACACTAGTTTTTTTGTGTGAATGGGTTTATCCAGGAGTGGATAGTATTTTTATTCAATTCAGCAAATGCATTTATGTTATCATTGAATGTTTTGATGTTCTGTACAGTTGCATCAACTGTTGTTTTGATTAATTGATTGTTGACTGTATTTGCTTGAACAATTTGCTTATTGGTATCAACAATTGCAGTTTTTGCTATATCTGGAATTTCTGAAATAATTCCAGTTTTCTTTGCAAATTCTTGCTGCATAGATACTGAAGCATTAATTGTTTTTTCACATGTTTTCAAACATTCTTCTTGCAACTGTGTCATAGCTTGAAAATACTGTGGAGTGATTTTTGAAATATTTTCAAAATATTTTTGAACATTTTGCTTGTACATTGAATATACGTTGTTTGATTGAGTTTGTGTGCTCATACCAACCCATTCTACCACGAGTATATATACTATTGGTAATTATTGGTAACCATTGGTATTAATTGGTTAATTTGGCCAAGACTCTCATTATAGAAAATTCCATTTTACACACGAACTATTTCCAATTACTAAATCTAATTTCTTAATTTTGATTAATTGGAGAAATTACAAAAACCAATAAAATATTCGAAGGTATAAAACATGATCCAGAATAATAACAACATGGATGTTACTCAGAATGAATGTTACGTTGAATTATCTACCTTTAATGATTTGGTAAGATATGCTTGTGCATTTCAAGAATATCCTCGTAGAGTCTATTCTCAAGAATTAGATGGTTCAAGAATTATTTCAAGCAGTTTAACACTTGCTAATACTTTGTTAATTTTTTATGTCCCTATGACAAAATCTGGTAGATATGTTTCATATCAAGTAACTGCTGGCAAAGAATTATGTGATGTTGCAGAATCTACAAAAAATATTTCAACTTATGCTCCAATTGCTCATATGAATTCAAAAATATCCTCATTACCTTCAGATTCCAAAAAAATATCCGATCTATTTCATCCTATAGAAGTACAGGATTTGGGAAGTTTAGCACGATTGACATATGATCCTGAATACCCTGACGAAACTAATCTTACATTATTTGCACTACCTCACAAAAAATCTTGGGTAATTGGATATGTTACTTCATTGGAAATGGATGAAGTATATTATAATTTCAATTACGTAAAATTAGATTCAGAACCCACAAAACATTTCATAAAATATCAGGGAAACCAAGGACAAGATCCAGAATTTTCCAATAGTTTTGATCATGGTTTTTCTTATTTACCCATAATCAAAATTAAGAAAGAATCACCCATTTTTGGATTTCCAGATTAATCTAAAATTATTTCCATGTAGTTAACTCCTTAATTTTTATCCTTGATTCTTCAACTAATCTTTTTAAAACTGGAATATAGATTTCAACCGCATATCCAATTTCAATATCTTTATGTGTCTCAATTTCTAAAAATGTTGATACGCTTACCTGATTTTCATTCACTTTAGGCTCATTTTTCTTATTTCTTTTGTGATTTATTATTTCTAAAAAAATTGGCAATTGTCGTTTAATTTCAATATCTAATTCCTCTTTTGAACGTAATTTTTTATTAGTCAAATTAACCTTGATTTCTTGATTGATATCATCTTCGTATCTCTCAGTTGCTCGCATCATTATTTTGATTTCTGGAATTTTTTGAAATTTGTTCTTAAATTGACAAATTTTTTTTATAAAATTAGGATATGATTTTTCATGTTCCTGATTAAATTTTTTTGTATACCATTCTGAAAATTTTATTGCATTTTGATCGTTTTTAATTTCAGCTTTTTCATCAAATCTCTTTTGTGAACATTTTCCAATTAAAAATAATCCAAAATCTCTATTTGCTTCTTCAAAAATTCCAGAATATACATCATTTACAGAATTAATATATTCATTAAAGAAGTGTTCTACATAAAATGGTTCAGGATCATATTGCTTAATTCGCTTAAAATTGGTCTCACAACTCTTAATTTTTTCTTCAATATTCATTAGTTATTGCCAGATTCAATATTTGCAAATTTTGATTGAGCTTTCAAACTGGTTGCTAATTCTTTGAATATTTCATTTACGCTTACATCTACTAGATTTATGGTTGCATTTTCTTTGACAATCTGCTTTTCAAATTTTTCTTTTATTGCAAAAGATACTGAAGACCAGTGTAAAATTCCTTTTAACTGCTCTTCAACTGTAACATTTGTTGTTGGGAAATTTGCTGGTGAAAAGACAATTCCATTTGTCCATTGCATTGTTGGAATAGCTCCTCCTGATGATCTGGTACTAAATGCTATTTGTTTAACCCAATCATCAAATTTGTATTCTATTACTTCGTGAATAATTAATTTTTTCCATGGTTCTAAAGATATTTCCATTCCCCTATCTTTTTTTTCAACCAATTATAATCTTGTTTTTGTTGATTTTCTTTGTATTTTAGAAAATATGTTATTACATGTTTTAAAAAAAGTAAATCATCCTAATTCTCTTAATTAAGATCGCTTATTTACTAGAAAATAATCATTAATTTTTGTAATGGAGAAATGGGCTGACTATCTAATTTCCGAAGTCAGTTATGATTCTGAACATTTGATTTCTGTTGCAATTAGACATAAAGAAACTGATCAGGGTATTACTTCTGGAAAACCAATTGATCGTTTGACGATTGCTTCTGATATAAAGAATGGATCGATCTATGTTACAATTTACAGTGGAAAAAATTCTTGGAAAAAAGGCCACAAAATTCAAACTTTCTCAATTGGAGGAAATCCCTATCTACGTATTGATGGAAACAAAGTAAAATTTGATTTTCTTGGAGACATTAGAGAATTTCCAATTTTAAAATATGCACCACCTCAATCCGAATCACAACCAGAACCAATTACAGAACCAGAGTCTTCTTCAAGTCCTAGAGGTTCATTACCCAAGGATTCTACTGAAGAACTACCTCAAGAATTAGATCTTGTACCAGAACCAATTACAGAACCCAAAGATGAGGAAGCTACTCCAGAACAATTGGCTAGATTGGAACAATTAGAAAAACAAATTAAAAAATTAGAATCACAACCAGAACCAATTACAGAACCCAAAGATGAGGAAGCTACTCCAGAACAATTGGCT
>JBHHVV010000016.1:0-25581 GCA_046754445.1 Candidatus Nitrosopumilus sp. | reverse complement strand
AATAACTCGTTTTTCATCATCACGTTTGAAAGGATAATGTTCACGTCCCATGTATTGTTGAGTAAGTTTGTCTGCATGTTTGTAATCATAATCAGGAATTAATTCATCTACAGTTCCCCTAATTGTTGTCATGTCAAGTGGATTGTCTTTTGAAACAACAGATACTGCAACTCGAGGATCTCGTAAAACATTTTTGTGTTTAATTCTTCCTTCAGCAGTATTTACTAAAACAAATCCATCTTCATGATTTGCCCAAACAGGTGAAACTTGAGGAGAGCCATCTTTCATAACGGTAGCTATGAAAACAAGATTTTTTTCAGAAAATAATTTTACAGCTTTTTCATCCATTATTTTTCATCACGCCAAATTGTTTTTAGTTGTTCTATTTTTGTTATAATTTCAAGTGCTTTTTGATTATCTTTTTCTTGCATTGCAATTGAAAAGTCATATCCTAGTTGAATTGCTTCAAGAGAAAGATCTTTTACGGATTCTAAATCACGTCCCTCAATACGAATGCGTTCTCCTATTGCACACATCTTCCAATTATCAGACATATCTTGATGTTCCTGACCAAGTTCAGTTTGTACTTGATTTCTCCAATTAGTCAACGTCATCTTTTCTATGAGATCTTCTGTTTTTTGGCTGTAAAATACTCGAACCATGTAAGAAATATCAGGCACGAATACTTAGGTATAGCGATTATTTTTTGCCATTCTCAAAGACATTGGTCATTGCACGATTCATTATCTCCATTACCAAATACTGAGAATATTCAGGAGATTTTTTTCCTTTTGATTTGGTAGTTTTTGGAGTTAGTCCTTTGAGAATTTTTTCAATCTTTGCTGACGTGTTGTGGATTACTTTAGAATATGTAGAATCAAAATCTACAGGAGTTTCAAAATCCAATAGCTTTGTAGATGTGCTATAAAATTTTGTAATAGCACCACGAGATTCTTCGATTCTAACAATTTCAATTAGTCCAGAATCTTTGAGAATTTCCAAATGATGACGAACTGTGGTCAATGCTTTTTTGTATCCAGTCTTTTTTAGTGCAGTAGAAATTTGGTCTGCAGATAATGCTTGATGATAGAGAATTTCTACTATTTTTGCGCGTGCAGGGTCTTCAATTGCTCGTGCGTGTTCAATACTTGTCGTAACAATACGATTAACTTTGATTTGCTTTTCTAACAACGTAGACATACAAAATTACCTGTAAATCTGATCTAAAAGATCCTTGTATCATATTTTTTTGTCTAATAGCATCAATTTTTGTTTACTTTAATCAAAATTGTACTACTACCAAAATAATTGTAATCGTTACAATAATTGTTGTAACATATCTAATAATATTGAGACCACTACAATATCTATAAGATTAGTAGTAGAATTATTGTAACGGTTTAAGAAAATTTGTAAAAATCAAAAAATTCTAAATTCTGGAAAATATCTTCTGAAATCACCTACAAGGATGTAATTTGGCAAGGTGTCAAAAATAAAATTCGAGTTTTAGTTAACTTCTAGTCAACAAATAATCTATTATGTAAAATTACAACGAATGTTCAGATAATTTTTCATATGCAGCAACATATCGTTCTGTCATCTTTGAAATTATTTCTTGTGGGATTTCAGGAGCTGTTGGTTCTTTTCCAGCATTTCTGTCATCATCAAATTGTTTTTGATAGCCATTAGCAGTCAACCAATCTCGTAACAGTTGTTTATCATATGCTTCTTGAATTTTACCAACTTCAAAGGAATCTTTTGGCCATAAACGATATTCATCGGGGCCAATAGAGTCACCCAGAGTAATTTGTCCATCCAAAATTCCAAATTCTAATTTTAAATCAGCTAAAATAAAACCAACACCATCTGCAATTTGCGTCATCTTTTTGTAAATTTCTATAGAAGTTTTCTCCAGCCAATTATATTGTTCTTCAGAAACCAATTTCATCTCCAATGCCTTTTCTTTATTGATTGGAATATCATGTTCAGATTTTGTAGTAGGATCAAAAATTGGTTCAGGTAATTTTGCAGCAAGTGTTGTATCAGTACCCTCAGGAATTTTGACCTCACCTTTCTTCCATCTGCTAACAAGACTACCATAGAAATAGCCTCTAACAACACACTCTATTGGCAGCATCTTCATTTTTTTTACAGAAATTTCAGTATCAGATTCACGTTTAATGAAATGGTTTGGTACAGGTAATTCGTTAAACCAAAACTCAGCAAACTTACACAAGACTTCACCTTTTCGAGGAATATCTTGTTTGAATTTTACATCATATGCAGAAACCCTATCTGAGAATTTGAAGAGAATTGTATTTTCATCTACATCATAAAGATCCTTTACTTTACCACTTGTAAGAAACTTCAAACAAACTGACATGAATTTTATTGAATTTAACTGCTAGGAAAAATTATCATGAACCCATCATTCCTACCATTTTTGGCATTTCACGATATGCCTTATTGACAAAGATATCATTATCTGCACTAATCATAACATATTCCATTGGATTGTCTGGAGGAGGAGATACTATGATCTTCTGCCCTGCCTTAATAGTGCCTAGATCAAGCGTATCGCCTGCACCAAAATTAACACGAACATTGGTAAGAGGCTCAAATCCAGTATTTTGAATAGTCACTCTTCCCATCACAAACAGACTTTGTTTGTCTAAAATAGGGTCAACAAAAATATCATAATCTTGAGTAGATATTGATAATTTACCAATATCCATTCCAAAAATCACTCCCATTAGCAGAATTGCCCCGGCACCTACAGCAATAATTACTGCATATTGATTCACAGACAGGGTATTGTTTTTCTAATAATTAAGAATAATCAAAAGTAATCTCGATTTGAAATTTAATGTGTGTTTTATTCAAACAAGCTACCGGTAAAGTAAACTTTTGGCTTAGGGATTTTATTGAAATTACTGCATATTGATGATAATAAGCAAATTTTGGAGCCTTTTGAGTTTTATTTTGATATGAATGAAGGTGTAGATTACACATCATGCAGTGATCCTATTGAAGGATTAAAGTTAATCAAAGAAGGAAAATTCGATGCAGTTTTGCTAGATTTGGCAATGCCAAAGATGAGCGGTTATGAAATTATAGATAATTTACAACAAAGCGGTGACATAAAAAAACAGAAAATCATCGTCTTTTCTGCAAGTAATCAAGGTGCAGATGAATTGGAAGAATTAAAATCAAAAGGAGTTCATTCATTTATTGCAAAAACTACTCCAATTAACAAAATTCTAACTCATGTGAATGATTCCATGGGAGTTATGAATGTCACAACATATTAAAGTAGATTCAAAACAAAAAAAGAATCCAAATGCAATTTTAATAACCACAATTATTCCAGTAATTATCCTTTCAGGTGTAGTAGTTGCAAGTTTTGATACTAACTTATGGACAATTAAAGAAATTGATCACTTTTATCTTGAAATGTTTTCTGTTGTTTTATCTTCAACTGTTGCAATTTATGCCATTGTAAGAGGATATACATTCAGAGACGAATTTTCATTATTCATAGGTTTAGGGTTTTTTGTTTCAGCAATAATTGATTTACTTCACGGTGTTTTTTCATTATTAAACATAGGAGATATAATTTTTGAAGGATTTTTCATTCCACAGACATGGGTTGCTGGAAGAATTATGATGGGCATAGTGATGGCAATTGCAATAATAAAATTTGGGAAGACTGGAAAAAAAATAAAACAAAAATCGCTAAAAAAAGAACTTATTTTTTATACAACATTTCTTTCAGGATTAGCTTGTACAGTAACAGTATTTTCATTAATTCAGCCATTACCATTTATCACAATAGATTTTTTGATTAAAAGACCATATGAAATCAGTGCTGCAATCTTATTTGTAACAGCGATGATTTTTTTCTATAAACAAAAACTACATCTAATTCAAGATTCGTTCTACAAAGGAGTATTACTTGCCATAATAATTGATGTTTTTGTCAATGTAATAATTTCTTATTCCAGTAATATTTTTGATACAGCATTCACTGTTGCACATGTGTTAAAAAATGTCAGTTATTTCGTGTTTATTGCAACTCTGTCTTTTTCAACAATTCATCATTATAAGATTAAGGAAAAAGCATTACAAGAACTAACCCAATCAAAAAAAGCACTAAATGAAGCATCAATTATTGCAATTACGGATGAAAAAGGGAAAATGACTTATGTTAATGATAAATTTACCGAAGTCTCCAAATATTCCAAAGACGAGTTAATCGGACAAGATCATAGAATTTTGAAATCAGGATACCATACACCTGAATTTTATAGAGATTTGTGGGGAAAAATTACTTTTGGAAAGACTTGGCGTGGAGAAATTAAGAACAAAGCAAAAGATGGATCATACTATTGGGTTAATACAACAATCATTCCCATTATTGACGAAAACAATCTCATTACAGGATACACCACAGTTAGAACTGACATTACTGAACAAAAAGAACAACAAGAAACACTTACAAAAATTGAGACTAAAAAAGATGAATTTGTATCAATGATTTCACATGAATTGAAAACTCCTCTTAGTCCAATAATTAGCTGGTCTGGCATGTTACAAGAAGGAGTTCTAGGAAATTTGACTGAAAAACAAAAATATGGTGTGTTAAAAATTCAAGAAAATTCTAATGAATTATTAGAATTAATTCAGGATATCTTAGATGTCCATAAATTAGAATTAGGTAAAATGAATTTCAAAATGTCAAAATTCAACATCAAACATTTGTTATCTGGAATTATAGAAGATTATAAGATAAAATATCTGCAAAAATATTCTTTTTCTTTACAATGTGACGATATTGAAATGTATTCAGATGAACGCAGAATAATTCAAATAATTAGAAATTTTGTAAACAATGCACTTGATTTTCTTCCAGAAGATAATCCAAAAATAGATCTTTCTGCAAAAAATGAAGATGACTATATAGTAATCTCAGTTAAGGATAATGGTTGTGGGATCTCTAAAGAGAATCAAAAGAATCTTTTCAAAAAATTCTATCAAGTAGATACATCAGCTACAAGAGATCATGGAGGAACAGGTTTAGGATTGTGTATTTGTACAGGAATTGCTGAAGGGTTAAATGGTAAAATTGGTGTCAATAGTGACAAAGGTCATGGTGCTGAATTTTTCATAAAAATTCCAAGAAACCAAGCAATCCAAATAACGAACTAGAATTACTTCACATCAACGCCATTCCAAAAAGCTACCATTCCCTTAATTTTCATGGCAGCATCATTGGGTTCTGCATAGTACCAAGCACAATCTTTGTTGGTTTTTCCGTTAACAGTCACAGAATAGTAGTTTGCCATTCCTTTCCAGCCACAAAATGAGGTTTGATCTGTCTTTTCAAAAAATTCTTCCTTAATAGAATCAATTGGAAAATAATGATTGCCTTCAACAACTACGGTATCATCACTTTCTGCAATTACAACATCATTCCAAATTGCTTGCATGAAAATCAAACTAAATTTACCATATTTAAAAAAATACCCTATTCTCCTTTCATCTCGGATCTACTTCGAAATTCAGGAGTAATACCAAGAGATCCATAGTTGCCAGAAGAGCATGTAAAACACATTGAATCAGTAGGAATGCCTACTGCGGCTGCAAGATTATCTGCATCATTATATCCCAAAAAGTCAGCACCTATACTTTTTCTAACCATTTCAGTTATTTCTTCCTGAGTCATCTCTTTTCCATTAGAATACGTTGCAAGTTCTTCTTGAGATGGAAAGTCAATTCCAGCATAACATGGGAATTTAATTGGAGGGTATGTAATCACCATGCTAATTTTTCTAGCACCAGCTCTGCGAAGTGCTTTGATGATTGCTTTTGAACTAGTACCTCTAACTAAACTATCATCAATTACAACAACATGTTTTCCATCAATGATTTCTCTGATTGGAATTATCCAACGATTTATTTCTATTCTGTCGGATTGATGAGGTTCAATGAAACTTCGTAACGGACCTTTCTTACTGTATCTATCTTTTAGTAGTCCTTCATCAAAAGACACACCGAGTTCTTGTGCATATCCTAATGCAGCAGGTCTTGCAGAGTCTGGTACTGGAATTACTAAATCTGCATCCTTAATTGGAAATTTCTTTGCTAAATATCTACCAATATTTTTTCTTGCAACGTAGATGTTTGTACCTTCCATGTTACTTGAGGGATGTGCAAAGTAAGTAAATTCAAATGAACAATGAGCACGAATAGAATCATCAGAGAAGCGTTCAGTTTCCAAACCATTGTTACTTAATCTGATCAATTCTCCTGGCTCTACATTTCGTTGTAGTTTTGCACCAACTGCAGATACTGCCGAAGATTCAGATGCCACAATGTAAGTATCATCTGCTTCTTTATGCCCTAAAACCATTGGACGGAATCCTTTTGGATCTCGGGCAGCATAAACTGAATTATCATCAGAGATAAATGTAAAACAATAAGAGCCAATCATTTCATTTTTTAGAATTGATAATGCTTTTCCCATCTGGCCATTCTCAGAAATAAGTGAAACCAGTCTTTGTGCTGCAACAAGTGTATCACTAGCATTTTGAGGGGTAAAAGAGCACCCACCAACTAAGTTTGAAAGTTCCTGAACATTTGCAATAGTTCCATTATGTGCAATACAAAGATCTTTTACTTTCAAAGGCTGTGCATTTTCTAACGAACTTCTACCCATCGTAGAATAACGGACATGTCCAATGACTGCAGAAGAAGCATATTCTTCAGTGATTTTTTTGAATTCAGAAGATGCTGCAGAAACTAATCCTAATCTCTTAAGAGGAGGCTTGTTTGGAATAGCAAGACCCCATGCTTCCTGACCTCTATGTTGAAGTGCACGTAATGCATCAATTGCCATAGGAACAACATTTGTTCCATTCAGACTGAAAATACCAACAACCCCACAATTTTCCTTAGGTTTATCCATGAAGCACCAAATCCTTTAACGAATTTACCCATCTCTTTTGCGCCTTATCAACTCTTAGATCTATGATCGGTTTGTTTCCCTTTGAAAATGAAATTGATTTACCAGTAAACTTACCAATTTGTTTGAAAGAAACTTTATTCTTTTTTAGAATCGATTCAAGTTTTTTCATATTCTTTTCATCAACTGTCAGCAAATATCTTGAATGACTCTCAGAAAATAAAATTCTATCAACAGTTAGATTCTTTGCCGGAACTTTATCTAAGGAGACATCACACCCAATCATATTTGTCATACAAATCTCTGATACTGCAACTGCTAGACCGCCTTTAGAACAATCATGTGCGGATTTTAATAGTTGTTTTTGAATTGAATCTAGAACAGATTTCATATTTTTCTTTGAATCTGAAAAATTCACCACAGGGCATTTTCCTCCAATGAATTTATGGATGTATTCAAAGAATTCAGAGCCTCCCAACTCGTCTTTTGTATCGCCAACTATCAAAAGGCAATCACCTTCTGAAATCCTTTGAGGAGTTAATGGAGTTTTATCAATTAATCCCAAAACACCAATTACAGGAGTAGGCTTGATTGAGCCTGAGGGAGTTTCATTGTAAAGGCTAACTTTTCCCCCAACACAGGGAATTTTGAAATCTTTGGCAAAATCAGTTAAACCTTTTAGAGACTCTAAGAATGTCCAAAAAATTTCAGGATCTTTTGGATTTCCAAATTGAAGATGATCAAGCATTCCTATGGGTTTTGCTCCAGTACAAACTACATTTCTGCATGCCTCCTCAAAACAACCTATCGCACCTTCTCTAGGATTGATGTAGCATTGTTTTGGATTCCCATCAATTTTTGCAGATAAGAATTTACCGTTATCTAATCTTAAAACAGATGCGTCTCGTCCAGGCTTTACAACAGTTCTGATTCCAACTTCATGATCGTATTGTCCATAAACCCAAATTTTACTTGCAATGTTTGGAGATGCAAGTAGATTCATCAAGGTTTTTGAATAATCTAAAATTAGTTTGAGTTTTTTTTCATTTTCAATAGTTTTCAAATATCTAGGTTCTTGTGATGGTAAATCAAGCAATGTTGCATTTGCGACAACATCAGTTGGAAGATGTGCAAATGTCTTTTTGCCTTTTTTTACATGCATTTTTTTATCAGATTTTACATGACCAATAACTGAGCATTCGATTCGAAATTTTTTACAGATTGTTTCTAATTTTTTTAATTTAGTTTTATTTGTAACAATTAACATCCTTTCTTGAGATTCAGAAATCATAATTTCATCAGGATGCATATCAGATTCTCTTGTGTGAACTTTGTTAACATCCATTTCAATTCCAATTTCTAATGCATCAGCAGTTTCTGAAACTGCACATGACAGACCGCCACCACCTAGGTCTTTCATGGCATGAATCAATTTTTGATTTCTAGCCTCCAGAATTGCTTCAATGATTAATTTTTCGATGAATGGATCAGGAATTTGAACAGCAGAACGATCTTCAGATTCTAAAGAGTCAGATGCAAATTGAGAGCCACCTATCCCATCTCGTCCAGTTGATCCTCCAAGTAAAACTACTAGATCACCTTCCTTTGCATGATTTTTGATCAGATTTTCTTTTTTTCCAAAGCCTACTGCAGCAACATCAACTAATGCATAATTTTCATAACAATTATCAAATTCAACTTCTCCGCCAATAGTTGGAATTCCCAGACAATTCCCATAGGCAGCCACTCCACTTACTGCATTTTTAAAAAGCCATCTTGCTTGCTGATCTTTTTCAATATTTCCAAAACGTAATCCATCAAATATTGCAATAGGTCTTGTCCCAGCTGACAAAATATCACGAATTACACCACCTACACCAGTTGCAGCGCCTCCAAATGGTTCAACTGCTGATGGATGATTATGACTTTCAATATGTGCAGTAATTACATAACCGTCCCCCACATCCAAAACACCAGAATCATAACCTTTTTCATTTATGACAAGAGGTCCCGTCATAGGTAACATTTTGAGATGTTTCTTTGATGATTTATACGAACAATGTTCTGACCATTCAGCTGCAACAATTTGTAATTCGGTAGAAGTGGGGTCTCTGCCAATTTTAGATTTTAATTCGGATAATTCTTGAGATTCTAAACTCAATTATTGACACCCATTTTTACCAACATAGATTCAAAGATTAGAGAAGATGGCTTGTTATCAATGGGGTTGATTTCTTTTTCAACTGCCCTTTCAGGATGAGGCATCATGCCAACAACATTTCCATCTTCATTACAAACTCCTGCAATTCTATTAGAAGAACCATTTACAACTTTGCTGTATCTGAAAACAATCTGATTTTTCTTTTTTAGATTTTTTAACATTTCATCATCAACATAATATCGTCCCTCACCATTAGCAATAGGAATGGGAATTTTTTGATTTAGTTTGAGTTGATTTGTAAATGGAGTTTTGTTATTTTCAACAATTAGATTTGTCCATTCACACATAAAATTAAGAGATTCATTTTTCATCAACACACCAGGTAAAAGTCCAGATTCTACAAGAATCTGAAATCCATTGCAGACACCCAAAATAGGAATTCCTTTGTTTGCTAATTTTTGAACATCCCTAATGATTGGACTGTGTGCAGCAATTACTCCGGCCCTGAGCCTATCCCCATATGAAAATCCTCCCGGAAGAATTACAGCATCAATGTTTTTTGGGAGCGATTTTTCATGCCAAAAGTATTGAGCATCAAGATGGAACACATCAGTTAACACATGATACATATCACGATCGCAATTACTACCTGGAAAAACTATGACTCCTACCTTCACAATACTAATTGTATTCAGAGATATTTAATTTGAATCGAGTCAAAGAAAATTTTTATGGGAACAAACATCGTGATCGCCATGACTCAAGTCAGAGACATTATGCAAAAAAATGTCATAACTATAGAATTTGATAAAACAGCATTAGATGCATCAGTTATTTTAAGAGACAAAGAGATCAGCTTTCTTGTAATTATTAAAGATGAAAAGCCCATAGGAGTAGTTTCAGAAAGAGACATCGTAAGAAAAATTGCAGCAGAAGATCGTACGGCATCATCAATTTCATTAGATGTTATAATGTCAAAGAAATTCAGATGGGTAAATGCAGATACCTTGATTGAAGATGCAGTTCAAAAAATGATAAATAACAACATTAGGCGACTGATTGTTCTAGAAAACGAAAACTTGGTAGGAGTAATCACTCAAACAAACTTGGCAGAGTTTTTACGAAGTAAGATATTGATCAATGGGACTGTGGAAAATATAGAGACTGAGAGTTAGGCATCAAAAACATTGATTGTTACTTTGCTTACCATTGGATTATAGATTCGTAACTCATCACAAATTTCTTGTATTTTTGATTGAGCTATTTTTTTATCTTTTTCTTTAATAGTGAATTTTAGCATTTTAGCAGTTTTTATATTTGAAACTGATTTGTGAGTTCCCTTTAGAACAAGATCATTTAGAATAGTATCACCCTCAGGATCACTGATTCCAGGTTTGTTTTCAATGGTGACATGAACATTAAAAATTGCCATTATAGTCTTGCAATTTAGAATCGAGGTTAATCTATCTTCCGAAAAATTTGTGCTTTTATACTTATTTTGAAAGAAACATCAGGTATCCGGTTCTGAGGACTTGTGTTGTTGTAAATGTTACCCGCCCAGAATCGGTTACTTTGAGTTCATATTTTCTTTTACATGTTCAGTATATTTTCTATAAAGGCCTGATTGATAGTGAGGGTTTTTTGTTATCAGTAATTTATTTTTCAAATCTTCTTTTGATTGATACATACCTTTCTCAAAAATTCCTTTTTCATCAAGATGTATGCAAATATCTTGCCAGGCAAACACTTCTTCTGGGTTTCGATTTGCAGTTGCATAATAGACATAAAGTAACCTGATTTTGTTATACTCATCAAGATTCAAATCTTTTCCAAGTATGTATTTCCTTTTCAAAGTTTGAAAATACATCAAACCATTAGAAGTCAAAACATAATCAAAGAGTTTAGGATAATCATTAATTTCAATTGGAAATAAAGGATTTTTTTGTTCAGAATTCATATAATTAACAATAATATCATGCAGAAAGTAATATTATTTTTGAATTAAATTTTGAATTTTTTCAAACCTTCAGTTACAACCAAATTTATCATGGGAGAAAAACTGACAGATTTGGATGAGGTTTAATCATTTTGGCTGTATCTTTCTAAGTTTGTCCGTATTTGAAGAATTCAAAACAATGAGTGTTTTATTGTTCATATGGAAATTATATTAAATTACTATAAAAAAAGACAAAATCCCCTAGTCACATAGAAATGGATTTTATATCAGAATAATTCTCAATATTTCATAATGGCAAAAGGTAGAATGAGGTACTGGAAACTCACCGCAGATGAATTAGGTGATTATTCGTATGATGAAAGTAAATTGCTGAATTGGGAGATAAAATGTGTGAGAGAGCCAGAAGACGAGGCTCATTTTATTGGAGTTTTCATGTATAGAAATGGCACGGCATATGATTATGAGTCAGTTAAAGGAATTTGTTATTTTCATAATAATATCGATAGAAAGGAATTGCCAGAGATTACTAAATTTTTACAAGGAAAATACAACGGTAAAGAAATGGAGAAAGGAGACAGAATATTCCTTAAAGATTCCAAAGAAATCTATTCTGCAAAAGATATTTCTAATTTAGCAAAAGAGATGGAATCCAAATTTAACACAAAATCTGTTATATCATTAGAATTTGGAGGAATTACTGCTGAAGAACTTAAAGAAGCAGGACTTCCGGAAGCAAAATTATTGCCAATTCCCACATGATTGATATAGTTTAAAGCGTAAAGATATCAAATGTCTGAGTTGGAAGGTTTTAATCAGCACCTTGAAGAATTAAGAAAAAGATTACTTAGAATTGTAATAGTTATAGGAGTTATAACAGTAGTTATTCTGTCATTTCATTTAGAACCAATTCAATTAGGACAAATTACATTTTACTATCCCACACCTGAACCTCTAAACAATATTGCTGCACAAATTACAAACCACATGAAAATAAATTTGGTTCCAGAAGATGTTCAATTAATCCAAACAGCCCCGGGACAAGCATTCTTTGCACAAGTGTACATTGCAGCATTGGTGGGGATTGTAGCAGGGATGCCTATAATCATAAAAGAGTTGGTAGGCTTTATCAAACCAGCGTTAAAAGAAAATGAAATCAATGTAAGTAGAAGTATAACACTTCCAGCATTAGGGCTCTTCATAACAGGATGTGTGTTTTCATATAATTTAGTAATACCATATATCTTAGAATTTTTGTACAGATATGGAGAATCTGCAGGATTAGTAACTTTTCTCAACGTAATAGAATTTGTTACTTTTGTTTTACAATTTCTATTAGCATTTGGATTTTCATTTCAATTACCACTGGTAATGTATGCAATATCAGTTTCAGGAATGGTGGATTCTGATTTTTGGAGAAAAAACATCAGATATGCGATTGTGATAATTGTGATCTTTGGCGCAGTCATCACACCAGACGGAAGTGGGGTAACTATGTGGTTTATTGCAGGTCCAATGATTGCTTTGTATGCGATAGGCATGGCATTCATTGAGCGTAAAGAACGGCAAAAGTTGAACACTTAAATCCAAATTTGGTTATTTAGAAATATAATGTTAGGGATAGGCTTAGCCAATTTCATTGCAGGACAAGAATGGATATTTATCATAATTATTGCAGTGGTTTTCATTTTTGGTGCAAAGAAGATCCCAGAATTGGCAAAAACGTTTGGAAAGGCCAAAGGCGAATTTGAGAAGGGAAAGATCGAAGGCGAAAATGAGCTCAAAGAATTCAAGGATAAAAAAACGGATTCAGACTAATTTTCAGCAATTTTAATAAAATCATCAATTATTTTTTCATAATCCTGTGCGAATTTGTTTTTTCCAAATAATCCGGCAATCTTCATTATGCCTTTTAATTTAAAATCGACATCAACAATCAATTTTGTTCCACTTGGATGCTCAATGAATTGCTGTTTTATGTGAGTACCTTTTGCATCCCCACCAATTACAAAAATCTCATGCAAAATAGGTTTTTGAGACACATGCTTTGACATGATAACAAGTTCCTTATCATCTAGATTCAAATGCTCTTCAACTATTGCAACATTATTTCTCACAGAACGAATACGTATGGAGGGAAAATGTTGAGGAAATAACTTTTGATAATTTTCAAAACCAGACAAAATATTAAAAAGAATTTCACGTTTTACATTGACAGTTTTTTTAATGGTAAATTTTGTCACTATATTTAGAAAGTACCCCATCGAGGGTATAAATCGTGTTCTATGTCAAATTGATCAAGACATTTTCCAATTCCATGGTTTACAATATCATTGATTGATTCAGGTTTTGTGTAAAATTCAGTTACAGGTGGCAATATCACAACTCCCAATCTGGACAATTTTAGCATATTTTCCAAATGAATTGCAGAGAAAGGAGTTTCTCTTACCATTAAAATTAATTTTCTGGATTCTTTGATAGTAACATCAGCAGCTCTTGCAACCAACGTATCATCATAACCATTTGCAATTGCAGCCAATGTTTTCATACTACAGGGTACAACAATCATGCCATCAACTCTGTGAGTTCCACTAGAAATACTTGAAGCCATATTCTTTTCATCAGAAACACTAGTTGCAAGGGATTTAACATATTCAATAGAATAATCTGTCTCCATTGAAATGCATTTTTCACCCCATTCAGATAAGATCAAATGTGTCTCAATGTTTGATTTCTTTAGCGTTTCAAGCATTCGGATTCCATAGATTGCTCCGGTACTGCCAGTAATTCCAATAATTAGCTTCAACAAAATATATTCAATGGTATGGTATTTTATGTATTTGATAAATTAAGATTTTTAGCACTAGAGATTTTGTGGATCGTCATTATTTGTGGATTCGTTTAATTCTTTATCCAATTTCCTTCGTTTAAGCCACAATGAAATACCTGCTGCCACCATAGCTGTGAGTAAAATCACTCCAAGCATTTGAAGTTCAAAATTATACAGCATATCTAAAAAATGACACCAAATGAGAAAAATCTTATGATTTTATTCGATCTTAGAAATTAGTTATATTACCTCCTCCCGTCTAGGCATAATATGATTAAGAATTCTGAAATAAAGAAGATCGTTAATGGCTATTCAGATGTCAAAATAGGAGTCCTAGGAAGTCATTCAGCACTAGAAGTTATGGATGGCGCAAAAGATGAAGATTTTCAGACTACAGTTTTCTGTCAAAAAGGAAGAGAAGGTCCCTATCAAAGATTTGGACGTATTGCAGATGAGGTTGTAATTTTAGATAAATTCAAAGATATGGCATCGGCCAAAAATCAAAAAATATTACGAGATTCAAATACCATTATTGTTCCGCATAGATCACTTACAGTATATTTAGGATACAAAACAATTGAGAATTCATTCAAAGTGCCAATTTTTGGAAATAGAAAATTATTCCAAGCAGAAGAGAGAACTGCAAAAAAAGGACAATATTATTTGTTAGAAAAAGCTAGAATAAAATATCCAAAATTATTCAAAGATCCTAAAAAAATTAACAAACCATGTATTGTAAAAGTTCAAGAAAAAAACAGACCTCTAGAAAGAGCATTTTTTACAGTGTCATCTTACAAAGATTTTAAAGAAAAATCAGAAGCAAAAATAAAACAAGGATTAATTTCTAGAAAAGATTTAGAAAAATCTAGCATAGAAGAATTAGCAATTGGAACTTATATGAATTTCAACTTTTTTCACACACCAATTTCAGATCAAGTTGATTTTATTGGAATTGAAAGAAGATTGCAAACCAACATTCATGATTATAATGCACTACCTGCAAAACAACAATTAGACATTGATGTAGATTTACAGAATATTGAAGTGGGTCACACACCAGCTAGTATTCGAGAATCACTACTTGAAAAAGTAATTAAGATGGGGGACAAATTTGTTGCAGCAGTCAAAAGAGAATATGCACCAGGAATTATCGGACCATTTTCTCTTCAAAGTGTAATTACAAAAGATTTAGAATTAATTGTATATGATGTATCTCTACGAGTTCCTGGAAATCCAATTGTTGCAACAACTAGTCCATATACAAAATATCAATACGGAAAAACATTTGGCGTGGGCAGAAGAATAGCAATGGAGATTAAACGAGCCCAAGAAGAAGACCGTCTTGATGAAATAGTCACATAGTCAAATAATTTCTTAAATTTTAAATCAAGAAAATCAAATGACATTTTTGAAAATAAGAGTTTGTTCAAAGAAAGTAAAAGGCGCAAACCCCTAACTGCAGAACTCTGAGAGATTCCCTCTCGTTGTCAAACGTCTAAACGTCTGATTGCCTTTTTTGTTCTGCGGGGCAGCGCAATCTAATCGCCAGATTTTATAACTAACGACATCAATTATTATAAGACATTTAACTATTTAAGATTTAGTATGATTTTTTTGAATAAAAATGATGAAATTTTATAAATCATAAAAATAGCATATTTTCAGAAAAATATCAATTTTTGTCAAAAAATGAAAGATATGATAATTAAACTATAATTTAACAGTAGCCCAAAATAGCGATTTCATTTTTATTCAAAAATAACAAAAACAGATTGATGCCAAGACAGATACTATATGATTTAGACAGGATTGGACAAAAAATCAGAGCATTGCAAGCTAAAAAAATCGTTAATGAAAACAGAACACATAGTTATTCACAAACAGTCAATGACATTTTAAAAAACATCTGAAATTACAAAAATATATTTTTGATGAAAACTAGTAATCATTGTTGATTGGTTAGATTGGGAATATGCTGAATACCATTCGTTCTAATTTTGAATGATTAAAACGGTTTGACATTCAAAATTGAATTGCTGATGCCAATTAACAATACAAACTCTTTTTTGGGCAATATTAAAAGACGTAATATGAGTAGAACAATTTTCATCAAAGAAATAATCACAATTCTAAAGGAGCCCAAATTGTGTCCGACATGTCAAAAAGAAGACATGCTAGAAAAAAACATCATCAGAGAAGAAAGGTCTGGCGGAAAAACAATTCTTTGCTCTCGTTGTGAGGCACTGATTGTAATTACAAACCACAATCTAAAACAAGTAGAATTATCATCAAAAAAAGATAATATTATTATGCTAAAAGAACCCTATTTGATTAGAAAGGTAACATACTAGACATCAGATTTTCCAAGTAACTCTTTGATTACATAAGTACGAACATTTGCAACCTCCCAATCTCGTAAATCCATATTTTTGCATTCTTCTTTGATTATTAGCCCAGCTAATCCAACACTCCAAATATGGCGTTTGGTATCATATACTTCTATTTTCTTTCCATGTTTTGTTATTTTGATTGCTCCATGGCATCTTTGGATTACCTGCATTGCTACACGATGATATAGTTTCTCAAAATTCACCATATGTAGATAATATGTATTCATATCAAAAAGGTTATGATTTTTGTATAGAATGATAATATACCATTAATTTTACAATTAAAATTGCTGATGATTAATCAACAAACTAAGCTATAACTGATAGATGATGAGTTTGCCGAATTATGAAGCAATTAAAAAATTAAATCAAGACTTAGAGTTACTAACATTTACAATCATAGATAATGGGGGAGACAATGCTTCAGGATTTTCAATGCTCTCCCAAACAAAAACCTGAATGTGATAGGTACCAGATTCTGTTGGAGTCCACGATTGTGCTGGCGAAAATGATTGTTGGGGGGATAAAGAGCCAGTCAACCAAGATAAAGATATCACAACATCCTGATCATTTCTCACTTGTGTAATATATGCAAAATTTTGTTGAATATCCTGATTGTTTGAAATATCTGCCATTATCATAATTTGTTCATCAACTAAATGATTTTTTATTTCAGATTTTGGCTCAGTTGTAACGGGGTCTGCAAAAGCCATGCCAAAACCCGAAACAAGAGCCAATAATAAAAACAATACAAGTTTCATAACTAGTATTAATGAGATGCATATTTAATCTAGATAATGAGTAAACTACCTAAAAAATTTCCAGAATATTCAATAATGTTCAAAACAATCTCAAACCAAATTAGAGATTTAGAAAAGAAAAAAGAAAAGACGGAAGAAAATAAAATTGACGATATTCAGGAAAAAATCAAAAATTATCAAATAGAGTTGAACAAAATCAAGAAAATGTTTCCAGATAATTTTTTGACGAAAAAATAGATTATTCATGAGCATGGTCATGTCCACAATCACATTGATGATTGTCGCCATTTGAATTCATTAATTTCTGTACCATGTCATCTCTAATTTTCAATAAATCTCCAACTTGTTGTTTTGATGATTCAGATTCCCAATTCCCTTGGTGCAATTCTCTTACAACGTCAATGATTTCAAGATCTACATTTAGAAGATTGTCCATCAATTGTTCTTGTTCATTCATGGAATTTTATCAGCAAACTAAGAAAAAAACCATTCTAATTGAAAAAATATAATGAATACTATGCTTCCATGCTTTCTTTAAGGAGGTTTTTCCTAACCAAAATAGGAATATTATAAAATGCACCTAACGCCATTGCATCAGATGCTCTATAGTTTCTCAATACAAGATCTTTCTTTCCTGTAAAATACAAATTTGCACGTAAAACCTCTCCACTCTCATAAATTTTCACTTTGACTAGAACTAATTCATTTTCCTCACAAATTTCTTCAATCATCTTATAGATTGATGGGGCAGAGTCTCCTTCAGTTTCACCAAAACTAGAGATATGCCTAGCAACCTCGCCAGAAAATGCTCTCATATGAAATTCTTTCCCATTATCAGCTTTTAGGACCACCATCCCCTCAACAGCATAGGGATCTACAAATCCGACATAATCAATTTTAACTGATTCATAATCAGGCTCTTGTGCTTGATCAATTTCCATCGTATTACGCATAAACTTCTGATTCAGTGCTTATAAAGATAGCAAAATTTTAGGATCAAGTTAAAAATTAATTCAAGTTAATAATTTTTTAACGATCAGGAGTGATGCGTAACCCCAAATTATTTAAAATCCTCAACTATGGGTAGCTTAATGTCGACAAATCCTGAACGTGCCGTATCATATGTCCTAAGTAAGTATGTCTCAAAATACATGGACAAAGATGTTCTAATGTTAAGTGAAAATACTCAAACTAGAGAAGCAGCAAGAATGTTACGTCACTATGAAACAGATGACATCATAGTTACTGATCAAAATAAGCTCCCTGTAGGAATTGTCACAGATGAAGATATTCTGAGTAAAGTCAGCGATGTAACAGTCTATGCAGAAGCTACTACACTAAAAGACGTAATGACAACACCACTCATTACAATTAATGAAAAAGCAACCCTGCAAGATGCATTGCACAAAATGAGAGATAATGACATTAGAAAGCTTCCAGTTTTATCTAAAAAAAATCAAGTAGTTGGAATGATTTTCCAAACTACAATTGCAAATGTAATCAGGGATGCAACGGCTACTGCCCCTCGTCTTTTGAGTCCACCAGTAAAAGCAGTTTTAGGTAACCTAGGTTTTGTTTTGCAGTTTGCAGGAGTATTGTTACTAGTCCCTGCAATTCTTGCAACGATTTTAGAAGATACTGTTATTGCGACAGGGATTTACCTGACTACAGTTTTATTATTAGTTACAGGTTTTTTCCTAAACTCATATGGTGAAAAGTCTAGTCTCAATTTACAACAAGCGTCAATTCTAGTGTTTTCAAGTTTATTCCTATTATCATTATTTGGAACAGTTCCATATCTTTACGTACTTCCTAGCGGAGAAACAGATGTAGAATCATTTGGCAATGCGTTCTTTTCAAGTGCAGCTGGATTTACTACTGGAGGAATATCACTATTTCAACATCCAGAGGAGCTCTCTCAGAGTATGACGTTTTTTAGAAGTTATACTCAACTTGTCGGGGGCATGAGTTTCATATATTTGGTAATTACTGCATTCTATCCTGAATCAAAGTTACAATCTATGCGTGGTTTTATTTCTGGAAGGACACTGCACATGAAAGAATTGTTCTTGACAATTACAGTTATCTTTGCAATTTACATTGTTATCGTAGCATCATTATTGTATCTATTTGGAGAAGAGAACATCATAGATGATTTCTCGCTAGCAATGAGTACTCTTGCAACAGGTGGGTTTTTACCTTCATCAACAATTTTAGAGGGATTAGTATGGCAAGAGCACGTCATACTAATGGGGGCAATGATTCTTGGAGCATTGCCTTTTACATTTCACTATGCGTTTGTTAGAAAAAAATTCCTTTCCCCAAAGCTTGGAAAAGAGGTATTAACATACTTTGGAATTTTGGGAGGTGCAACAGTGTTGTTTGTCGGCATAAGTGGACTAGATCCAATGGAAAGTGCATTTTATTCAGTGTCTGCTAGTACTACTGCAGGTTTGCAGATAGAAAATTTAGCTGGACTAAATGGAGGAGCTCACACCATTCTGATAATTTTGATGTTTATTGGAGGATGTGGATTTTCAACTGCAGGAGGTTTGAAGATTTTCAGATTATTCCATTTGAAGGACATCAGATCTTTTGTAAATAAGACAAAAAGAGCAGAACTATCAAGTCAAACAAAAAAAGAGCTTATTTCAACTTTGATCATTATCGCATTATTTCCAACAATTTCTGCAATAACCGGATTACATCTTGCAGAAATAGAAGAAGTATCATACCAAGATGCTTTCTTTGAAGCTGCAGGAGTAATTACAACAGGAGGCCTATCAGCAGGAGTAATTGATTTTGATACAGATCCTGCAACAAAAATCGTTTTAGGATTTTTGATGATTTTTGGAAGATTGGAAATAATTGCAATAATCTACATATTTGTGCCCAAACTCAGTTAAGATAGGATTTAATTTTACAATAAAAAATCAAAATTATGGAAGAGCAATCGGAAAAAAGAGTAACTAAAGGGAAAAAACTGATTGTATTAGGATTTGTCACAATAGGCATTCTATTCATTCTGTATAGCAGATATCAAGATCCTGAGCTTCTTACTCCTAGCGCAATTGAATCAATCCAACGAATCGCATATGGTTTTTACATTACACTTGTGATGTCATTTGGAGCCATAGCTTTTGGAATGTATAGATACCACAAAGGGAAAGTAGAGGGAAAAGGAAAAGATCTATCAACAATCATCGCACTTACAACATGGAATCCAAAATCAAGGAAAATCTTTATTGCCACATTTGTCGGATATGGAATATTTTTTTCACTTGTTTCAGGAACATTAGTGTATCAGCCGGAAGTAAATTTTGCAATTATTTATGGTGCAACAATTCCATCAGGTTTTGTTGCTCCATGCTGTGATGGTCCAGGATATATGCCAAAAATCATCGTATATCTCACGGAACATGTAGGATTACAAATTATTCCGATTAATCTAGTATTACAAATAATTGTGTCATATTTAGTAGGATTAAACGCATCTATTGCAGTAAGTGCATATACAATTTCAAAGAAAGGAAGAGGGGCAAGCACTATTGGTGCCATAACAGGTTTGTTTATTGCATGTCCAACATGTGCTGGGACGTTTATGTCAATATTTATCGGAACGGCAAGCGGTATTGCATTGTCTATTGCATTATCACAACTGCAAACTCTTTTCATTGCAATATCAATTCCAATTTTAATTTTAACGCCATACATCATGGCGAAAAAACTACGAAATGCAGACGGTAGTTGTAAAATTAATCCTAAGAAATAAATTTTTTAACTTCAGGAATTTTATGATTTCCAATATCATAACCATCTCGCCTAAGATATTTCAGAGTAAGTTTGTATAGTAATTCATCATGATCAACTTGTTCCAATATTTCTGTCCACAGAATTCTATCCTTTTCTTCAATCTGTTTTTTAAAATCAGGATTCATGGATTCTGCAATTTCTTTGCATTCATCAAAGGTTTTTCCATTTTTGTAACTCCTAACACGTCTATCACAGCTATCCATATTTCGGTATCATCAAAATCGTAAATAAACCTAGTTTACAGGTGTTTCATACAAATACGAGAGACAAAAACCAGAACGAATGGGCATAGAATCACCCTCAGAATATATCGATTTTTTTATAAATCTAAACATGGGAGAAAATGTTAGTCTTCTTAGTTTTGTGAATAATGAAAAAAGGGTTCTCAAACAAAAATTAGAAAATAAAAATTTAGAAAAAGAACCGATTAGAAAAGGCATTGAAATTTTAGAATCACTAGTAAAAGAAATTAATGAGGAAGGTGAAAAAGCAACACTAGAGAAATATCAAAAATAGATTTTAGGAGATATTATGAAAAAAAGTACAGAAATAATCAGAACTGAAATTATTAGAATTCTGAATGAAAATGGAAAAATTCGCGGAACTGAATTAGCCAAGAGAGTTATAGAAAAAATGGGTAATGAAAAAATAGTCTATAGAGAAATTAGTGCTCTAGTTGAAGCAGGAGAAATTGAAAAAAAAGTACACAGTAGATCCCATATCGAATATGAGTTAATCAATCTATCAGAATCAGTAAACAATCAATTGAAAAATTTACATAAAGAAATTGAGATGATTTTGGAAGAAATCAATAATTTTCATATTATATGTAAGGAGGAAAGATTTTCGTTTCATGAAAGAGTAAGATCAATAATTCACCTAATACATATTGTCCAATCGACTGACGGGATAATGAAATTGTTATCATATTACCCTGCTTTTAAAAAAGATAAAATGTTCGCTCAGATCAACAGAAAGATTAATGATTGCTGGAAAGTAATTATGGAAGACATAGCACATCAGCCAGAAGAGGGTTTCCTAAATGAAGTTCTAGCAAATCTCAGAATATCTCAAATGGGTTCAAAAAGTATTAACTGAAATTTTTTAATTTCTCTACAATTACATTAAGAATTTCTTCATCATCAAGCAATATCAACGGGAAATCATTTTCCTCACTTGCTTTACGAAATTCTGTGTCCTTTGTGACTATGATCATATCATTTTCGCGGGCATAATTAATAATAGAATAATCAGAACCTAGTTTTTTTCCTTCCATCTGTAGCTTTCTAACACTGGATGCATCAAATCCTAATCTCTTTAATCGTTCATCCATACCATCTAGATTTTCATCTACTAGAATTTTCATAAAAAAAAATAACTTTATTTCAATATTAGTGTAAACATCAAAATGATCAAGTACTTATTTTCAATAAAATATTAACATTCATGGATGAAAAAGAAGAGGATAAATCAGAAGAATCAAAGAAGAATCATATTTCATATTATAAATCACTGAGCAAAGTAATTTCAGATATTCGAAAAGAACAAGAACAAGAGTCAGAATTTGCCATAAAAGAGCATCTAGAAAATAGAATCAACGCTATGGAAAAAGATAGAAAGAGAATAAGAGAAATGTTTCCAGACATTAAAGAAGAGGAGTGGAATGACAACACCAACTGAGAAAAACCACAATAAGCACTTGGACTTGCTTCAAGACTACAAAATACACCTCATAAAATACATTGAAGAATTGCAAAAATTAGACAAACAATCAGAATTTGCAAAAGAATGGAATAAAACTACAATCAAGGAAAGAAAACAGGAAGTACAAGCAATAGATAAAATTCTGAAAAATCTGATAAGATTCTAATCATGATATTTTTGTGTCAAATCATACAATGCAGTACAAAAATCATCCAAATTCTTCGTTGAGACACCATCAAACCAGGCAAGTTCAGAAGTAATGCTAAAATCATGAAAATTAGACTTACTCGAATTAGATTCAATTTCATTTTCGAATAATTTTTTAATTTCTAGTTGTTCGTCATTTGTCAATTCATAATTGCAGGTCATTAAATCAATTTGAACATGATATTTCCCATGACTGGGGTTTGTTCGAGCTTTGATGAATGGTTTGTTTAGATGTTGACACATTCTGTAATGTTTATCATATTCAAACATTTTAGAATCTCCCAAATATTTGTGAAAAGTCATGTTTGTTGGAAAATAAATTATAAAAAATTGTTAGATGTCAGATGTTATTTTCTTTATACGTGTAATTAAACGGATTTTTGTACTAATTGGCATTTCAGGTTCCATCGTAAAATATACAATATTTCTTTTGGTGTAAATTACCATCTGAGAAACTTTTTCTCTTTCTACATGAACATATCGAACTTTACCTAAAGAACGATCAAACTCTTTCCTCATTGATCTTCTTTTTGCAACTTGTTTACAGAAATGTTCCTCTTCTTTTTGAGACTTTAGGCTAGTTTTTCCTGCTTTCATTATTGCTTCACGAATGTTTCCTTTAGAATCAATAATAGCTGCAAATCTCATTTTTGAATCCAATTTGAGTATTTTCCGAACAATATCAAGTAAATCAATTTTTTTTGTTATTGCCATTCTAAATTCAAAAATATTTCAACTAAATATAAGCTATCAAAATGTTTCAAAACTGTATATCATATGAAATCACAGTTCAATGGATTTAAGGAAAAAAATACCTATGAAAGATTCAATCAAAGAAACACTTGAATATTTAGGAATTCAGTCAGATCTGGAAAAATCAAGAAAGGTAGACGTAATGCCTGAAGATAGAATGCTTGCAATAACAAGAGAAACAGGGGAATTCTTAAACATACTGTTACGCCTAAAAAATGCAAAAAATATGCTAGAAGTTGGAATGTCCGTAGGATATTCTACAATTTGGTGTGCAGATGCAATATCTGACCAGTCGGGACAGATCATTTCAATAGAAAAAAACCCAAATAAAATTAGCAGAGCAAAAGAGAATTTTCTAAAAGCAGAGGTAAAAGACGTGATTACCATCAAAGAAGGATTAGCGATTAAGATCCTAAACGAGCTAAATCAAAATGTCAAATACCATAATTTCTTCGATGCAGTTTTAATTGATGCAGACAAAGAGAACATAATAGAATATTTTGATTTGATACTGCCGATGGTCAACATAGGAGGATTAATAATTACAGACAACATGTTGTATCCTGAAAAATACAGAGAATCTATGAAACAATTTTCAAACTATCTTAAAAAGAACGCAAACCTAAGAACAATTACATCAAGTATTGGAAACGGTGAAGAAATCACCGTAAAAATAAAATAGTTATTTTTTTGTTTTTGTAGATTTTTTAGGAATTTTTTTAGCTTTGGATTTTTTTTCTATAAATTTAAGATTCTTGTTTTTTTCGGTTATTTGTTTTTTAAGCTTTTGTTGTTGTTTTTTTAATTTTTGATTTTTGTCTTTAATTTGTTGTTCAATTTTATCATGTTTCTTTTTAAGAGTCTCAAAGGCTTTTTCTTCCTTTTTGAGTTGTTTATTTAATTCAGTTTGTGATTTCAATCGATTTTTTTCATCTTGTGTCTTCTTTGAAATTATTTCTTTCTCTTTAGAAATTTCATTAATTAGTTTAAGTCGTTGTTCTTTTGCATTTATCAAATCTTGTTCTTGATTTTTAATGAGTTTTTTTAGATTTTCAGATTCTGCAAATTTTGCTTTTTCTGCATTTACTTGAGAGACGATTTCATCATAATCTTGTTTTGTTTTTTCTAATTCTGCTTGTTTAGTTTTTATATCATGTGCCATTTTAGCCTGTTCTACTAGCCTAGATTTTTGTTCCAGAGCCATTTTAGACAGTAATGCCTGTTCAGTTTGTACCTGTTTTTCGATTTTTTCTTGCTCCAATTGAGCCTGAACTAATTGCTTTTTTTGTTGTGTTAACTCTTTGGAAATTATTGATTTTTCTGAATCAATTTTTTTGATGATTTTTTCTCTTTCTTTTTTAACTTTTGAAAGTTCTTCCTTCTGTGATATTATTTCTTCTGAAAGTTTTGTTTGAGTTTCAATTCTTAATCGTTCTTCTTTGATTTGGGATTCAAGAGAAGATTTTTCCAATGTTATTTTTTGTTCATATTCTTTTCTGTGAGAAATTAGCTGTGATAATTTTGAGCGTTGTAAATCAATTTCATTTGAAATTTGTTCTTGTTGTTGGATTTTGTGAGTTTCGTCTTCTATATTCTTAGTTAGTTTACTAATTTCATTTGATTTATTTTCAGAGTTCCATCCTTTTGGCATGGTTCCTTTGGTTTCCAATTTTAATCCATGTTTTTTTACAGTTTCTTTTGGGGGTGGGATGAATTCTTTTATAGTTTTAGGCGGAGGGGATTCAATGGGTTCAACCTTTGATTCTTGAAAACAGGAGTCTAATTTTGATTCAAGATATGCAACGTCTGAATGATAAAGAGGTTTATTGTTTGCCAGCATATCATAGATATGCTGTAGTCTTCCAGGATCACCTTTACCAGCATCTATTAATTGTTGAATTTTTGGAAGGTCGCCACTTTCGTTTACAGATTCTTCCTCAACAGAAAACGATGAATTTAATTTATTTTCCAGATAAATTTGATCGGAGTGATATAATATTCGATTATTTTTTAAACATTCTAAAATGTGGTATAATCTACCCGC
>JBHHVV010000015.1:0-26235 GCA_046754445.1 Candidatus Nitrosopumilus sp. | reverse complement strand
CATTGCCGTTACCATTGCCGTTACCATTGCCGTTACCATTGCCGTTACCATTGCCGTTACCATTGCCGTTACCATTGCCGTTACCATTGCCGTTACCATTGCCGTTACCATTGCCGTTACCATTGCCGTTACCATTGCCGTTACCATTGCCGTTACCATTGCCTGCAAATGCTAGATCTGTGCCTGCAAGCCCTCCAGAAAGAAGAATGAATGATAAAAATAGAATTAGTGCACTTGGACTAAGGTTGGAATTTGCTAGATGTATTTTCAACTTAACATATTAGAGTAAGATTAGGTTATCAAATTCTGTTTGTAATCGAATTACAATCAGCCATACATACTAGAATTCAGAGTGAAGAGGGTCTCAAGATGCAGTTGAAAGAGATTCTTTCATTTTTGATTTTGCAAATTCTTTTTTGATTGGGACTTGTTTTTCGATATTGGATTTTGGTAATTTTATAGTAAATATTGTAGGATTGCTCTGAATTGTAATATTGCCTCCATGAGCCTGAACAATGCTCTTACAACTAGACAAGCCCAATCCAGTACCTGTTTGTTTTGTGGTAAATAACGGATCAAATATTTTTTCCATTTCTTCATCAGTCATTCCTTTTCCAGAATCTTCGATTTCTACCAAGACATCATCTTCCTCTTCAATTATTCTAAACATAATTTTTCCATTATCATTTACCGCATAACATGAATTGTTTATCATGTTTGCAAAAACTATCTCTAGTTTGTATGAATCACAGTGTATCTTATAGTCATTTTTTGGAAGGATCACATTAACGGTTGGGGGGATAGTAGTATTTTCAACAGTTCCTTTAATGATATCTAACAAGGATTTTGGCTCACATTGTAATTCAATAACATTAACAAAATCCAATACATCATCTATTTGATGTGTTATTCTCTCTACTGCTCTTCCTATTCTATCAAAACGGGATTTCATTTCATCATCAAATGTGTCTTTCTGCTTAAACTCAATAATTTCAAAAGTGTTTTTTATTATAGATAGAGGATTTCGTATATCATGTGCCAAACGTGTTGCCAAACTACCAATTGATGACAATCTTTCTTTCTCAATTATTTTTTTGTGTAAATTGGAAAGATCATTTGACATCACATTGATGTCTTTGCCTAATTCTGAAATCTCATCATTTCCTTTCTCAGGATATAATACAAAATCACCCTTTGCTATAGAATTAGTTACTGTTCGAATTTTATTTAGAGGACCTGTAATTGAACGTAAAATAAAAAATCTAATTGTCAATGCAGATAAAATAAACAGATTAAGTGCAATTATGACACTCCAAGTAACTTCATTAGCTAAAGATTGAATCTCGGATTGTCTTTGATTAATATTCCCAGTAGTTAATTCAATAGCATAATCAATTTCAGAGTTTATTGCATTATATGATAAATCAAAATCTTGATTTAATTTTAGAATCTCAACTCCGGATGCTCCAGAAGTTTTTAATTGAATCATTTTGTTTGACATGAATAATAGCTCATTCCATTTTTCTGCAAGTTTTTCAGTATGATTTATTTCTTCAGGGTAACTTTCAGTCATCAGTGCAGAATATTGAGAAAAAGAATCATTAAACAAAGATTTTGCCTGTTCAATTTGATAGAAATTAATCTCTAATTCTTCCTCTAATTCCCGAAATTCATTCCCTTGGACACTCCTAGTTTCATCTTCAATCAAAACAATCTCCATTGTGACTGAAGATAATTGTGTTGATGCATAACGCATGTTCTTCAGTGTATCCAATACAGGAAGAGTTTCAGTACTGATACTTGAAAATGTGTCTTGAAGTTGTTGTGTATTCATTATAGAAATAAAAGAAATTATTCCAATTAGGACAAACAAAACTGCAACTTCTAGTATCAATTTACTCCTAATCTTCATGAAAATACTAGTTGATTTTAAAAACTAAAGACTAGCTCGTTGAAAGTAAGCTATCTTGGCATAAAAATTTGTATGAAAATATGAAAATATTGAAAAAAATGCAAAGATTGTCTGTCAATTGTGTAAACACATCCAGAGATATACAAAAAATCCTTAAAACAGTCATGCATGTGCAAGACATCACATTAGATGGCAATCTAAATGATAATCCAAATGAAGAATTAGATGAGATTGCCATTCTTCAAGATTTTGGACTGGAAGAAGATGAAGCGCAGATGTACATAGGCTTAGTCCGCATGGGCTCAGCTAAAGCAAGTGAAATCAGCACTTTTACAAAAATCGACAGAGTAAGAACCTACAAAATTTTGGAGAATTTAAAAAATCTAGGATTTGCAACCTCAACATTAACATCGCCAATTAAATTTTCACCAAATGAACCGAAAACAATTCTCAAAGGAATTATCACAAAACAAAAACAAAGAGTTGAAAATTTAGAAAGGAATAGTTCAAGATTTTTAAAAATTTTATCACGTCTAAAACTGAATGAACCAGAAGTAGAAATTCCAAAACTCACTGTCATCTCAAATAGAAATAACATATATGATCAAATGGCAAAGATAGTTGAAGATACAAAAGATGAATTGTATATTGTGGTAACATTATCAGACATAATTAGAATGTATTACACATCAATTCCAGAAATTATCAAAAATTCTACAAAACAAAATACAGTAATAAAATTAATGACAGATTCGGAACTATCTGATAAAGTAGAATACATAGAAAGGCTAGGAATTAAAAATTTTAAGATTGTTCCTCTTCCATCTTCGGGAAGATTGTTTTGTAGTAAATCACAGGTACTAATGTCTGGAAATACATTACCAAATTCAAATAAAAATAAAAATGAAGAATCAGTTATGGTGACAAACTCAAACGATATTGTCAAAAATATGCGTAGTTTATGTGAATTTTTGTGGGAAACAGGAAAAGAAATCGTCATGGATGAAAAACATCCAAAGAAAGAAAAGAAAACACAAAAGTTATCAACGATTCTTGTTGTTGATGACGATCCAGATGCGGTGAATATTTTTGCAGATTATTTAGAAGTTAAAGGAATTTCAACTGTAGAAACATGTACGGATGGCAAAAAAGCAGTTGACATGTACAAAAAAATTTGCCCAGAGGCTGTTTTTCTAGATATTATGATGCCAGATTTTGATGGATTTTACGTTTTAGAACAAATTCGCAAAATAAATTCTAAAGCCAAAGTAATCATGGTCACAGCTGACAAAACTCCAGAAACCACTAAAAAATTAAAAAAAGCCAATCCAACAGATATAATTTACAAACCATACGACATCGAGCAAATAACTAGTTGTTTGAAATGAGTGTAAATCAGAATTTATTTTTCTCAGCAATGTTCACAATATTATTTCTATCAATGGCTACAAGTTATGTATATGCTCAAACTTTAGATGAAGGTGCATCATGGAAGATTATTTTTCTTTCAGACAAATCAAGTTGTACTGTTTATCAAGAACATGAAATGAAAGAAGTGCTGGATTTAACTGAAAAATATTTTGAAATGAATGAAGTTGAGAATCATTTTCTTGATTACAAATGTGTTTTTTCTGCAGAGTATGATCCAAGTTCAATTTCAAACGATGCAGATTTGTATATTCTAATGTTTGATGAGCAAATAGGTAAAGAATTATTTTTTAAGTACGGATATGAAGGAATGTATTCACATTTTGGTTCAGATAGAATGAAAAACCATGTAATAATGATTGCAAAATCACCTCAATTTAGTTCAGCATATGAATATACTGAATTTTCATGGTCACTGTCAGAAAAAATATCTCATTTTATTTTATCATACCAAGGACACAATTTAGAATCAATAGAGAGATTAACACATTCAAGTGAATTAGAATATTCAGACTGTGTAAATAAACCAGGAAATGTTGAGAAATGCAAAGAAATCAAATCTACAATACATTCTGATATTTCAGGAGATGATCTTTCTGTAATGACACCAGTAAATGAAATTATTAAGAAGAATTCACTAAAAAATTTCTCTAATGACTTGTATTCAGCACACACAGTAAAGAAATTACTACGAGAGATTACTGGTTGGTGGATTGATGGATCAATTAATGATGAGCAGTATCTAAAGTCAATAAAACAGATTGTAGATGTTTCAATAAGTGAAAACAAGGTAATCAGTATTGATCAATTATTTATTCCAAATGGATTTTCCATATTAGATAAAACTTTGAAAGCGAAAAAGGAAAACCAAATAGAAGGAATTTTCACCATTCCATCAAAACACGAAATATATCAGATTCTTGAATATGTTCCATTTGATACAGATGCAATCAAGTTAGAATCAGAAAATTCAGAAATTCCAACGTGGTTTAAAAATCGAGCAATGTTGTGGCATGACATGAAATTAGGAGATAGAATTTTCTTTGATGGTCTTAATGCACTAATTTCCAACGGAGCTATTCAGGAAAACTGATCTTGTCAAAAAATCTTGAAGTTAAATAAAAAATGTAGATAATTATTTTAAAGGTAATCAGAGGATCAGAAACGTGCAAACAGAGGAATACATCAAAGCAGGAAAAATTGCTGCAGAAGTAAGAGAAATGGTCAGAGCCAAAGATTGGATTGGAAAATCAGTTTATGATATTTGTGAGGAGGTTGAAAATGAAATTAAAAAAAGAGGTGCAAAGTGTGCGTTTCCTGTAAATGCCAGTATTAACGAGATTGCAGCTCACTATACAGCAGAGCCAAATGACCCAATTACAATAAAGGAAACAGATCTGGTAAAAATTGATCTTGGGGCACAAATTAATGGATACATTGCAGATACGGCAGTAACCGTATGTTATGATGCGCAATATGATGGATTAGTCGAATCAGCAGAAGAGGCACTAAGCAATGCAATGTCCATGATAAAGGCAGGAGTAAAGGCAAGCGATATTGGACGAACTATAGAAACCACAATTAAACAAAGAGGATTCAAACCAATTGCAAATCTCAGCGGACATTCATTAGAACAATATACGATTCATGCTGGAAAATCCATTCCAAATATTTGGTCAATTGGGGGATTTTCACTGTCAGAAAATACAGCTTATGCTTGTGAGCCGTTTGTCACAACAGAACAAGGAGGAGGATTTGTTAGGAATGGTCAAATCAAAAACATTTTTGCAATAAATTCTCGAAAGAAAACAAAAGATACAGAAGCTGATAGGCTACTCGATTTTATTTGGGAGAATTTTAACATGCTACCTTTTGCGTTAAGATGGATTACAAAAGAATGGGAAGAAAAAAAAGCACGAGAACTTTTAGATATTTTAATAAAGAAAAAAGCAGTTCAGGCATATCCCATCCTTATCGAAGTAAATGAGCAAAGAGTTGCTCAAGCAGAACATACATTCATTCCACTAGAAGATGGCGTAACTGTAACAACCAGAGCACAATAAGATAAAACGAATAATTTTGAGTGAAGAGGTAAGACCATGTCCAAAGTGCGGAGGATTTATGTTCAAAGAACAAGGAGAGACAACATCATGGTTTTGTCCTTCTTGTAATGTAAAGTTTAGAACAGAATAGAAAAAATTATTGTTCCAAAGTTTCGCCAAATATTTTTTCTATACGAGTTATTCCATTACAGGAACTACATTTTTCAGATTCTGCAAATAAGACATCACCTTCAATAAATTTTCTTTTTCGTTGCATTTTACATTCAGGGCATTGTTCAATGGTGTACGCAATTGTGATTTTTTCTTTTGAGAAGATCATTGTGGCACTCCAGAGGTATTTCCTACACCAATTATTACAATTGACTGGCCTTTCTTTGTATTTTCTAAAATCACATCATAAACTTGAGAACGTACATCATCTGCCTTTTCAGCAATATCTTTAGTCATCAAAGTGATTGCCTCTTTCACAGATTGTTTTACTACAATAGAAAATACAGGAATGGTATTAGTTGTTGCCGCTGCCTCAATTTGAAATCTCTCAGTTCCAATTCCGCCAATTGCAGCACCGAAACCCCTTGCAACAGATGCAGAATCCTCACCTTCCATTTTTAGTGCAGCATCAATCATAATTATCGCATCAATTTTATTTTCAGAAATAATTTTCTCCAATCCATCAGCAGGCCTTCCAACAGTAGAGCCGGGACCATCTGCTTTTAATAAAAATAATTTCCTCTCTTCAAAGTCAGTTTTTGCAAGTATAGTTTGAAATGCTATTTCCTCTTTTTGATTTGATAACATCATTTTACCAACAACCATAGGACCAATTCCATCGCCAACAGGCTGTCCAGTTTTAAATGCAGGAATAGCTTCTTTCATGGCTTCTGCTTGCTCCATAATAAAGGGCAAGATCATTTGTAATGGTAAAATTAACGGATAATTATTTTGTTTTTTTGCAGTCAAAAACATGTGATTGATAATTTTGTGAATCATTTGTAGTGAAGAGGCAATCTCAAGCAGGGTTTGAACTTTTGTTAATTGAACATCACTCATTTCTGGAGAAAGTGATTTTACATGTTCTCTAGTATAATCTTCCCTAGACCTAACAGTGTGTCTGACTTTTTCAACTATTCCATTAGGATCCATATCAACAGGCATTATTGTAAAATATTCTAAAAATTGGTCAATTTTTTTTATTGAATCAACTTTAGGATTCAAATTTTTGTTTACATAATTAATCAATTCTTCTTTGGATTCTTTTCTGAAAGAATCCAATTTACCAATCCCCTTTTTGATTTCACCTGAGGTTACATAGAGTTGAATACGTTGACCATAAAATACAAATAGAAATATCGGAAGGATCCAGACCAACATCATTAGAGGATTTGTATCATCACCCATTCCAAATAACTGGTCAAAATCAAAATTTGTAAAATCCACTAAACTCAGCGATCGTCAAATCTCAATTAAATCATTCGTCCAAGACCACAAGATAGGCAAAAAATTAGAAAATATGTGTTGGAGGGTGAAAAAATGGCGAGTGCTTTTATTATAGTTCAAATACAAAAAAGCTGAATATGCCACAAACAAAACCTATTGTAAGCGTAGAAAATGTCGTAGCCTCAGCTTCTGTAGACCAGAAAATGGACTTGAATGAAATCACAAAAACATTCCCAGATGTTGAATACCATCCTGATCAATTTCCAGGACTAGTTTTTCGATTAAAGACACCAAAAACTGCAACGTTGATTTTTACTTCAGGCAAAATGGTATGTACAGGTTCAAAATCCGAAGATATGGCAAGAAAAGCAGTAAAGACAGTTGTACAAAAACTTCGAAAGGGAGGAATTAAAGTAAAAAAAGATGCGACGGTACAAATTCAAAATATTGTAGCATCAATTAACTTGGGTGGAAAAATCCATTTGGAGCAAGCCGCCAGAACATTGCCAAGAAGCATGTACGAACCAGAACAGTTCCCAGGACTTATTCATAGAATGTTAGATCCCAAGACAGTGATTTTGTTATTCTCGTCAGGAAAACTTGTCTGTACAGGAGCTAAACAAGAGCCAGATGTTTACAGATCTGTAAACAACCTACATGCATTACTAGAAGAAAAAGACCTTATGATTTATGACTAGTCATAAATCAAATCTATTTTCATTAATTTTCTAGAATTTCTGCTTATAAAAAGAATCAAACTTTTATACAAATTTGGAGATAGAAAGCATCCAATTCAGATTATATGGTTCCCAAAGAACCTACTTGAAAAATATGGATGAATGGGAGGTAAGTTGGACTCCCTTTCAAAATTTTAAAAATTATTTTATTGGACTCCCGAGAGGAACATCCTCATTTACTGTTAACCAAAATGGTTTATCATCAACATCAGCTGCTAAAAGCATTGCATTTGATTCAACTCCTGCCATCTTTTTTGGTTCCAGATTAGCAAGAACAATTACAGTTTTTCCCACAATATCTTCAGGTTGAAAATATTGTGCTCCACCAATGATTACATCTCGTTTGTCATCATCTCCTAAATCAATTTGACCTTTGATAATTCGTGATTTTCCTTCAATTGGTTCGGTCGCAATAATTTTTGCGACCCTAATGTCTAGTTTTGCAAAATCATCATATGATACATTGGACATAAGAGACCCTAATTGTTCCTGTTAAAATGAATTTCGAATTTATTGTAATTCTTTTTTGTCAATGCCACTTGTCTCAATTTCATATCGTAAAGCAGCAGGAAGTTCCATGTACTTTTTATTGACCATTTCAATAATTTGGTCTTCAGGCACATTTACTTTTTTTAGTAATTTTCCACGTTGATGAGCATATCCATTTTTCCAAAATCCTGCACCATCAAAGGTTTCAATTTTTGGCATGTATTTTGTGGGTTTCATTTTCTTTCAAATTTTAAGTGACTGTGACGGAAGAATGGCAAACGCCATTGGAACTGGAGTTACTGTTCCGGATTTTAGGCATGTTGCCCATCACAGTCTATTCTGAATAGTGCAGGAATCTAATATATTTAATGCGGAACAAATGTTTGAAGACATGGCTACAATTGAAGTTGAGGTTGAGATTAATGCAGATACAGACAAAGTATGGAATATTGTATCAGACATTGATAATGAACCAAAATTTTGGAAGGGAACAAAAGAAGTAAAGAATTTGTCTCATAGTGGAAATATCATCAAACGAGAAATTACAATAGCATTCAGAGATCAAAAATGCTTGCAAGAAGTCATACTCAAACCCAAACAGGCAATTGAGGCAAAATTTACAAAAGGCATCATAAATGGAGAAAAGATTGTATCGCTAATTCCCAATGATGAAAAAACGATTCTCCGCACAACATGGGACATAAAACTAACAGGAATAATGGGGATGTTTACAGGCATGATCAAAAACCACATTAAAAGTGGAACAGAGCAAGCAATGCAAAGCATCAAAGAAGAAATCGAGAGATAGATTCATGGAATTAATTTTTGATATTTTCAATTATTTTATTATTGCAATTTTAATCGGAATTTGCGGGACATGGATTTTTCTTATCAAGTCAATGTCAGATTCATTTAGATTAACACCTTATCTTGATAAATTTGAAAATACATCAAAATCAAATCCCAAAGTATCAATCATTCTACCTGCAAGAAATGAAGAAGAATTTATCGGTAAATGTTTAGATTCACTAATTAATCAAGACTATGAAAATTATGAAATAATAGTCATTGATGATTCATCAGATGATGATACACAAAAAATTATTTTGGAATACGCAGAAAAAAATCCCAAAATAATTCCAGTCATTGCAAATCCAAAACCAGATGGATGGATGGGGAAAAATTGGGCATGTATGGAAGGATATAGAAAAGCTACTGGAGAACTATTGTTGTTTACTGATGCAGATACATATCACTCTAAAAATGTAACATCATTAGCTGTATCACACTTAATTTCGTTTAATTTAGATGCGTTATCTGCAATTCCAAAAATGTTAACATTTGATTTTTGGACAAAAATTACACTTCCAATGATTTCCACGTTTTTGCACACTAGGTTTTCTGCATTGAATGTCAATAATCCTGCTAAAAAAACAGGTTATTTCTTTGGAAGCTTTTTCATTTTGAAAAAAAAGACATATGAAGAAATAGGCATGCATGAAGGGGTCAAACAAGAAATCATTGAAGATGGAGCACTTGGAAAAAAAGTAAAAGAATCAGGATTTAAAATGAAGATGGTAAGAGGAGAACATCTAATTGATGCTGTTTGGGCTCGGGATAAAGAAACATTATGGAATGCATTAAAGCGATTAATGATTCCGCTATACCTTCAAAGCGGTAAAATTGCCATAGGAATCTTCTTTGCAGTAACATTTTTGCTCTTTGTACCATTTCCAATATTTGCAGTATCAGTTGCCATACCAGTAGAAACAATTTCTTCAAAAATGCTTTGCATAACAGCAGGAATTGCATCTGCTTTCATTTACACAGGAGCAATAATTGAGGCAAAAATAGGATTGCAATTAAGAGCAAGTCATGCATTATTTGCACCGCTAGGAAGTCTCGTAGTTGTTTTAGGATTTTTGAGCGGGTTACTACAGGCAAAGAGTACTGCGTCAGTTACATGGAGAGGAAGAAGTTATTCCATGAGAGATCATACTCAAAGTTCAATTAGCGTATAGCAAACCTTTTAGATAGAAAACATAGAATTAAAAATCTCATGGACAATTCAAGCATGATAGCAGGTGGAGCAATTGGAGCTGCATTAGTAATTGTAATGTTTGCAGTATTATTTGTAGCGCCACCAGAATCATTAGAGCCAGAGATTATTGAAAATAACAGTAATGCCGCAGTCGCAGTTCCATCACCATATTCTACGAATTTATCATTAGTTGAAATTTTTGAAAAATCTGAGCCAGGAGTAGTAAGAGTAAACGTACATAGAAGCGAAACCGCAGACATTGCAAATGGGGTAGGATCAGGTTTTGTTTTTGACAAAAAAGGACATGTGATAACTAATTCACATGTTGTAGCAGATGCAAAAAAAGTGGTCGTTACATTTCTTGACGGTAGATCATACAATGCTGAAGTTGTCGGAATAGATGAATACACAGACATTGCAACAATCAAAGTTAATGCAGACTTGGAATTACTACATCCATTATCCCTAGGAGATTCATCCAATCTCAAAGTAGGCGAAGGAATCGCAGCAATTGGAAATCCATTTGGATTATCAGGTTCTATGACTTCAGGAATTGTTAGTCAATTAGGAAGATTGTTACCTTCTGGTTCTGGATATTCTATTCCAGATGTAATTCAAACAGATGCTGCAATTAATCCAGGAAACTCAGGAGGTCCACTATTGAATATGAGAGGAGAGATTGTAGGAATTAACACTGCAATCCAGTCAGCAACAGGCGAATTTACAGGAGTAGGATTTGCAATTCCTTCAAAGACGGTTGCAAAAATTGTACCCACCCTAATTGAGAAAGGAGAGTACAAGCACCCATGGATTGGAATTTCAGGCGTGGATATAGATCCAGACTATGCCAAAGTATTAGGATTAGAACATGCAGTAGGATTTTTAATTGTTACAGTTGTTGATGACAGTCCAGCATCAAAAGCAGGTTTGATTGGTTCTGAAAAAACAATCGAGGTAGATGGCGTTAATTATTCAACAGGAGGAGACATTATTTTAGCAGTAGACGGAATTGAAGTTAGAAAGATTGATGATATTTTAATTCATCTTCAAAGAGCAAAATCTATCGGGGATGAAATGGTTTTAGAAGTTTTAAGAGATGGCAGAACAACTAATGTCACAATTCTTCTAGAAGAGAGACCAAATGGGAATTAACCCAGTACAAGCATAAATACTTCCAGTCAAAAATTCTTCTGTTGAACAAGCTTGTGTTAAACTCTGAGGAACTAAACAATGTTTTAGAAAATAAAGTGGTTTCTCGTCAAGACATTATTGGGATTTATGAAGATGCAAAAAAAGATCCTAGTGAACTTTTTTCAGCATCACAAAAGTTGAGAGAAAACTTCAAAAAAAATACAGTGACTTTTTCAAAAAAAGCATTTTTCAACATAGTCAATCTTTGTAAGGATACTTGTTCTTACTGCACATACAAAGCAGAACCAGGAGAAGATAAACTTTCTTTAATGTCAAAACAACAAATATTAGAATTGTTACAATTAGCAAAAAAATACAAGTGTGTTGAAACACTTTTTGTTACAGGAGAACAACCAGAACAGAGATACGAAGAGGCAAGAATGTGGCTCAAAGAAAACGGTTTCAAGTCTACTGTAGAATATCTTATCCACTCATCAGAATTAGCATTAGATATGGGGTTATTCCCACATACTAATGCTGGGAATCTAAATTATGAAGAGATGAAAGAATTGAAGAAAACAAATGTCTCAATGGGGATCATGCTTGAGAATATCAGTGAAAGACTGACAGAAAGAGGAATGCCGCATTACTTGGCAGCAAGTAAAAGACCCAAAGCTAGATTAGTGGTGCTGGAGAATTCTGGGAAACTAGGAATACCAATGACTACAGGAATACTAGTAGGCATTGGAGAAACAATTGAAGAAGTAATTGATTCAATTTTAGCAATAAAAAAATTACATGAAAAATATGGAAATATCCAAGAAATAATTTTACAGAATTTTCAACCAAAGCCAGATACAAAAATGAAAGATGAGTCATCTGCAAATGAAAAATATTTCAAAACCATTGTTGCGTTAACCAGAATAATTATGCCAGAAATGAATATACAAATTCCTCCAAATCTATCCCCAAAATCATATCAGAGTTTCTTGTCAGTTGGGATAAATGACTGGGGAGGAATATCACCGCTAACCCCAGATTTTGTAAATCCAGAATTTTCTTGGCCAGAAATTAATCAAGTGGACAAGAATTCTCAAAATGCAGGATTTGATCTAAAATGCAGATTCCCAATATATCCAGAATTCTTTTCTTTTATTAGTAAAGAGTTAAGAGATAAGATAGCAATAATTGAAGATGGAGAAGGACTGGTAAGAGAGGAATATTGGAGATGACAATCAACATAGACCCACTTTTGAGAAATGCAGATCCTTTTGTAGCAGAAATATTAAACAACGCACTGTCAGAAAAAGAGATTTCTGCTGATGACGGATTAACACTATACAAAACAAAAGGAGTTGATTTTCACTTGGTAGGGCTGGTAGCTGACGAACTTAGAAGAAGAAGAGTAGGAAATGTTGTATCATATGTGGTAAATAGAAATATCAATTTTACAAATGTCTGCATCAAACAGTGTGGTTTTTGTGCATTCAGCAGAGATTTTAGAGAAGAGGAAGGCTATTTCCTCCCCACTGAAGAAATTGTACGAAGGGCAAAGGAAGCACATCATCTAGGAGCAACTGAAGTATGCATACAAGCAGGTTTGCCACCAGACATGAAAGGAGATCTTTACGAAAATATTTGCAGGGAAATCAAAAAGGAGATTCCAGATATTCACATTCATGGATTTTCTCCAGAAGAAATTCTTTACGGAGCAACAAGATCTGAAATATCAATTGAAGAATTTCTTAAAAGAATGAAAGAAGCAGGAGTAGATACACTTCCAGGAACGTCAGCAGAAATTCTTGATCAAAACCTCAGAGATAAAATTTCCCCCGGAAGAATTACGGTAAAAAATTGGGAGAAGGTAATCAAAGAGGCCCATAAAATTGGAATAAACACTACTTCAACTATGATGTTTGGACATTTAGAAACATTAGAAGAAAGGGTTGCACACATTTCAAAATTAAGAGAGATTCAAAAAGAAACAGGAGGATTTACAGAATTTGTTCCTCTAAATTTCATACATACAGAAGCTCCAATGTACAAACATGAACTGCATGAAGGAATTAGACAGGGAGGTAGTGGAAATGACGTATTGCTAACACATGCGGTTGCAAGAATAATGTTGAATAATTTTGTTGATAACATACAGATGTCATGGGTTAAAGAAGGACAAAAAATGTCTCAATTATTACTAATGTGGGGAGCCAATGATTTTGGAGGCACACTCATCAATGAAAGTATTTCAACTTCAGCAGGTTCGGAACATGGTCAATTATTAAGACCAAAAGCAATTAGAAGAATGATAAAAGAAATAGGAAGAATTCCAGCTGAAAGAAACACTAATTATAAAATTCTGAAAAAATTTGATACAGAAAATGATGTAGATGAGAAGCTTGACAAAGTCATAGATTCTTCTCAATTTGGATCATATGTAGAATTGATAAAAATCAATAAATTTAGATACAAAAATCCTAGAGATAAATAATTGACTGCCTTAGAAAAGGCACTTTATCATTCAAGGAAGATCGGAGTTGATGAATGTGAAGTGGTTATTTTGAAAAAAAAGATCACAACTGTTCGAATAACAGATTCTAAAATTGCAGAAATCAAACAGAACCTAGATGAAAGTTATGGGATTAGATTAATTCATCAAAAAAAGATAACATCAATTCAAACAACAAATCAAAACGAGATTGAAAATGCAATTAATAATGCACTAAAAACTACATCCAGTCTTAAATCAAGAGAATTTTGGGGAGGGTTACCATCTAAAGTAAATTACAAACAGTTAGTAGGCACATTTGATGAAAAGCTAGAAAAGATTTCAGGTGCTAAGGCAATTGATATCGCAGAAAATATGGTAAATTCTGCAAATAATGAGAAAATAAATACGATTACAGGCTCATTAAATATAGTATCAGATGATTTTGAGATTTCAAATTCTAATGGTTTAAACTTCAAAGAGAAGTCAACATACATCTCAGGAATCATTAATGCTGAAACAGAAATGGGATCATTGCCAGTATCAGGCATTGGACACCAAAGTTGTAGAACTTTGTCAAATTTTTCAGCAGAGCAAATTGGTGAAGATGCAAAAAACATGTGTGTCGAATCCGTGAATCCACAAAAAATTAATTCAGACATATATTCTATAATCTTTGAACCATATTCTGTAGGAGAATTATTAGCATTTGTTGTAGCAGCAAACTTTAATTTTAAACTATTTTCAGAAAAGAAAAGTTGTTTTTCAGATTCATTTGAAAAAGAGATTGCAGTAGAGGATTTTTGTCTATCAGATGATCCACACATACCAGAAGGAATTGGAACAAAATCAGTTGATGATGAAGGAATAGAAACAGAAAAAAAGAATTTGATAGAAAAAGGAATTTTCAAAAATACTTTTTCGAATCTATTTGATAGTTACAAAGAAGGGAAGAAATCATCAGGGAATGCATCAAGAATAGGGTCCCCCATGGGAAGAAGTTCAGAGCCAATTCCAGATGCTGCACCCCACAATCTAAAGATCAATTCTGGAACAAGTTCACAAGAAGAGATGATCAAAAATACGAAATACGGTTTGCTAATTGGAAGGTTATGGTACACATATGCGGTCAATCCAATAAAGGGAGATTTTTCATGTACTGCAAGAAGCGGGATACGAATTATCAAAGATGGAGAAATTGTGGGTCCAGGAAAATCGGTCAGAATAGTTCACAATCTTCCAACAATGCTAAAAAATATTTCAGAGATTGGAAACAATCAAAGAAATATCATTCAATGGGCATCACTACCATCAATCACACCATCAATCAAAGTAGAAAATATTTCTGTTAGATCAATTTAGATGAGAGATTAGGCATGGATTACTTGAAAAATGTGATTATCATATATGCAACATAGCCAATTGTAAGACAGATACCCATAACCCTATTAATGATTCTAGTTTTTAGTGCAATTAGTAAAGACAGACTAAAGACAATCATTATTGCATAATCAATATAAACATCTGCGCCAACTATTACTCCACCCAAAGCTGCACCAACACCCATAATCATCAAAATATTGTAGATGTTACTTCCAATAATATTTCCAACACCAATATCAGCATGGCCTTTTCTAATTGCAATGATAGATGTGATTAATTCTGGCAGAGAAGTTCCAATTGCAATAACAGTTAATCCAATAATTTTTTCTGAAAGTCCAAATTCTTTTGCTAAAACAACAGCATTATCTACTGTAAGTATTGCCCCAACATACAAAAGAACAACACCGATTCCAATCAGTCCTATTGATTTAAGATAAACATTTTTGGCGCCTTGTTCGATTTTTTCTTTATTTTCTTTCCTTTGTTTCATTGCGTCTTTGTATGTGTAATAACCAAACACACCTAATCCAACAAGGAGTAATACTCCATCATACTGAGAAAGTTCACCGTCAATTGAAATTAAAACAAGCAAGAAAGAAACACCAAACATTATTGGGATTTCTTTTCGTAAAACAGATCTATTAACTACAAGTGGAACAAGGATCGCTGCAATGCCAATCACCATCCCAACATTTGCAATATTGCTTCCAATAATATTTCCTAAAATGATTGCGCTATGTTCTCCAGCTGCTGCAACACTTGCAGCAAGTTCAGGAGTAGATGTACCATATGCAACAATAGTCATTCCAATTACAAGATTACTTATTCGAAATTTTCTTGCGACAGATACACCGCCACTGACTAGCCAATTACCACCAAAGCACAGCATAACCAATCCAACTATCATCAGTATTGCACTTACTACAACTTCCACAATGAAGGCTCAGGTTTTGATAGTTTAAAGGAGATGATTCATCATAATTTTACAATTCTAACAACTAGAGCTGGCTTGTCATATTACAGACTAAGAATCTTTCTGAGAATCCAGAATAGAATAAACATAATCAATTATTTTCAAATAATCTGCTCTAGGTTCAGTACTGATCATAAACAAATCACTAGAGTTTATCGGGATACTAATTAGAGTGACTTTATCAAATTCATTGATGGAAGATTTTTCATGACCAATTCTATAAGCTAAATTTGTATAAAGATCTCTTTTCTGCAAAGCATAATGAATTGACATTTTAACATCATCTTCAGACAACATTTTCTCAATATTCTCTTTGTGGCCACCTGCAATAAGCTCCCCCTTACTATTCGCAACGCCAGCAAAACGTATCTGAGGAGCTAGTTCTAAAACTTGTTTATATAATTCGTCATAATCCACTGTCATTATTGCCTCTTCAAGTTATTTTTTATAGGAATATTTCATTCTTTTCATTGGCTTAAAGAAGTTCATCTTATGAGGAAAGATATTGAAAGTATGTTTTTAAATTACACATGGAAAAAAAATAGACATGAAAAGAATTGAAGCGATTGTCCAAAGTGAGGTTTCAAAACAAGTAGTTAGCATCATTAGAAAAGCAGGAATTGAAGGTGTTACACTAATTCAATCTTTAGGACAAGGGGAAGGAGAGCGTCCTGAAATTGGCGGCCAGCAAATTGAATTTAACTCAACAGATGTGATCTTGACCGTAGTTCCTAATTCTAAAGTTCGAACAATTGTAGATGAAATTTTTAAAGTTGCTCATACGGGTGAAAAAGGAGACGGAAAAATCTTTGTTACAAATGTAGAAGAATCGTATGATATAGCCACAAAAGAAAAATCTAAAGAATAATCACATCACGCGGTTTTTTTAACAATAAATGAAACATATTTGTTAGTTGGATCTATTTTATCATTATTTACTTTAGTGAATTCAAATTCATTGTAGGATTTTGCAATTTTATGAAAATCTTCTCCAACAACAAATCCGTTTTTTGGAGCATCATAATTAATTTTTGAACATCGATTAACAGTTGCACCAAAAATATCATTAACAGAAGATGTGGAAACTTTTGCAATTCTTACCATCCCATAAGTAGCACTTAGGCGATAATTGAATACAGGTAGGTTTTGTTCTCTAATTTTCTTCATGATTCCATCATGAGATTCACAAATACTCAAACAACAATTAAGACATTTTTTAAGAGTAAATTCTTCCATTTGAGACATTACAGGGAAATAAAAAAGTAATGCATCACCGATATTTTTTACAACTATACCATCAAATTTTTTCACAATTGTAGCAATAGAATTTAAGAATATTTTGTAAAACTCACTCGTATGAGATTCAGAAAGATCTGCAGTGATTTTTGTCGAGTTCACTATATCAATCAGACATACACAGTATTTTTCACTGTAATCAGAAAATTGTAAAAGTATGTCTTCTTGTTGTTTGATGACATGATCTTTATCTTTAATTTCTAAAAGCGAAGTTTCTAATTTCTCAGCCATAGAATCAAATGCACGAGATAATTCGCCGATTTCATCTGTTGTCTGAATATCTGTCCTCACCTCAAAATCCCCATTAGCAATTTTGTTTGCAGCATTCTTTAGTGTTTTAAGAGGATGTGAAAGAGACTCTGATGCAAAAAATGCAACTAATCCCATCAACATAGTAATTAGCAAGCTTGTAAGTAAAATTCTACTCTTTAGAATTTCTGCAGGCCCTACAGTTTCTTTTTCATCTATTTCTGCCAACAACACAATTCCAAGATCAGTTGCACAGTAAGAAGAGCCATAGATAGGCTCGCCTCTATAATCAGAATAAAATCCAACATAATCTACACTCTCTTCAAAACATTTTTTGACAGCAACAGTATCTACCTTTTGCTGAAATACAGCATTTTCAAAAAATCTAGATTCAGATAGCATCATATAATTATTATTTACAATATAGACTTCTCCAGTCTCACCCAAACCACTTCGATTCAGTAGAATATCATCAATTGCAGCAGTTCTCATCCTAGAAATTATCACTCCAATTGACTCATCTCCTTTTTTACTACCTATAGCAAAAACTGGAGAAACTACAACCATCTTTTTTCCATCGTCTATAGGCTCAAAATCAACAAAGGATTCAGTCAATCCTCTTTGAAAATAGAGATTATCTGTAAAATCTTCATCAGATAATCCTACAAGAGAGAAAAAGACTTTGCCGTTTTTTCCAATAATTTTTGTATCCTCAAATCCAATTGAGAACCCAATATGCTCTTGAAATGCTTGGACTTGAATCAAGAAATCATGTCGTTTTTCTTCTTTGATTTTTTTTAAATGATCTTCTGTAGATTGACTCATCTCAGAAATCAAAAGTGCAATCATGGGATCATTTGCGAGAATTTCATTTTGTTCAATTCTTGATTCGAACAACAATCTTAGAGTTTCACCACGAATACTTGATTCCCCAAGTAATTGATCTCCTCCTCTTTCTTTTAGAATTTCATTTGCAAAATCAAAATTCATATAAGAAGTAATGCCAAGTGCCGTAACAGTTACTAGCATCACAAGTAATACAAGTTTTTTGTTTAAAGTAAAAGAAACTTTAGAACTACTTTTTTCTAAAGATTTCATCTTTTTCCTGCAATTCCTCTGTGTATGTATCCATGTCTAACATGAATTCTTCTTCATCAGAATATGCAGATTCAGCATGTTCACTAATATCAAGACCAACATCTTCAACTTCAGGTGAAACACGAATTCCAATCAGGTGTTTGATTATTTGCATTAAGATCCAAGTACCTCCAAATCCTATTGCACCTGCAACACCAACACCTACAGCTTGAATCCATAATTGATCTGGATTACCAAATAGCAATCCATCCACACCGCCTGGATTAATAGCAGTACTTGCAAAGATACCTATTGCAAGAGAGCCTACAATACCTGCAACACCGTGGACAGAACTAACATCAAGTGCATCATCAATCTTCAGTTTTTCTTTAAACAGTACTACACCAGAGTATGAGATTACACCTATTGCAATTCCAATAACAAATGCGTGCTCTGCACTTACAAATCCTGATGCAGGAGTAATTCCGGCCAGACCTGCAATTGCGCCATTGATTGTGGCCACAACAGAAGGTTTTCCTGTTCTAACCCATGAAAGCCCACCCCAAATCAAAGCAGATACCGAAGAAGCCATATGAGTCACAATTACAGTATTTCCTGCAACTCCACCAGAAGCTGCAAGGGCACTTCCTGCATTGAATCCAAACCATCCAAGCCATAATAATGATGAACCAAGTACAGCAAGCGGAATGCTATGAGGAATCATGATAGCAGGACCATAATTTCTTCTCTTTCCAAGAACTAATGCAGCAGCTAGAGCTGCCATACCAACACTAGTATGAATTACAATACCACCTGCAAAATCAACTACGCCTAGTTGTGCTAACCAACCGCCTCCCCATACCCAATGAACAAGAGGATAATAGATGAGCATGGACCATGCTGCGATAAATATGATAAATGAACTAAACTTCATTCTTTCAGCAATTGTTCCTGTCAAAAGCAATGGAGTAATTGATGCAAACATTAATTGGAACTTTACAAACAAGACACCAGGAATTGTTGGAGCATATTGTTCTAATGGTCCATCAGATGGAATGCCCTTAAGGAACACCCAATCCATGTTTCCAACGAGGCCTTGAGTTGAAGGGCCAAAGGATAAACTAAATCCAAATACAAACCACATTACACTAAGCAATGCAAGACCAAAGAAGATTTGCATGAAAATCGAAGCTGCGTTCTTTTTTCTAAGCAGACCAGATTCAAAGAGACCCAATGCAGGGATCATAAGCAATACAAGGCTTCCAGCAACTAACATCCACGCTGTATCTCCAGAATCAAGTACCATTATCGAAAAAAATCAATTTTTAATTAATAACGATGTCTAAATTTGATATACAAATGATAATCATTTGTATATCAAAACCAGAAATTATATTTGTGTAATCAAAATTAGAATATCTAAATGCTCAAAATAGAAATCATACTTGGCGAAAATGATGTCATGGCAATCAGTGAAGCACTAAAAAAAATCGGTATCGGCGGACTGACAGTTTCCAAAGCAAGAGGAAGAGGAAAAAGACCAGGTCCAGAAATCCATGCATCTAAAGGAAGTGAAATTTTTGTGCCTCAATTCAACGATAAATACAGAATTGAAGCAATTGTTTCAGATACCAAAGAAGATGAAGTGATTAAGATCATCAAAGAAAAAGGAAGAGTAGGTAAGATTTTTGTTTCGCAGATTTTACGTGCAGTAGACATTGCCACTGGTAATGAAGGCGAGGAAACAATCTAAGAGGAATCATCATGAATTTGCGTAAAAGTAGATTATTCCATAGAGAGAAAATGCAACCACTTAAAGGAAGAGACTATCTCAAAGTAGCAGCAATGGCAGGAATAATTGTCATACCATTGCTGTTCGGTTTAGTGGTATGAAAATATCTAAAATTTTTATTGCTAAACTTGTCATGGCAGTAATTGGTATGACATTAATTGGATTGTATTTGTTTTCAGACTATATTTTCTAAAAATCTCCAAAATTATTTTCGTAGGCAATTGTTGGATTTTTCAATTGTTTTTCTAAAGTTGGAAGAGATTTCATTATACAATAATTTACAAAATCACTAAAGGATTTTATTCTGTAATCCGTCCTAAGAGTTTCTTTGTTTTCCTCGTAAATTACTTGGAGTTTATGTAAAGTAAACTTTTGTAATGGAACAAATCTACTACGTTTTGGTAATGGTGTTGATTTGACTTTTTCATACATAGAAACTTCTAGGTCTTGTTTTGCATCAAGTGTTTCCATATCTACCACCTCTTCCATTTCAGAGACAAAGATTTTTCCCCCATGATTTGAAGAGAGACCAGATTTTTTAGAAATCATGTCAACCACTTTTCTTGCATCCTTGTCTGAAACTACCATCTCTATTTTTGCAAGTGGAATTGATTTTAGACCAGTAGAACCGATTCGTGAACCTTTTGATTCATCATAAATATTACTGTCATCTAAATTTCGTTTATCAATAATGTATGTACCAGCAGTATTCAAGTTTGTTTTAATGGTGACGAAATTTTTTCTCTTGATTATAGCCTCTATCTTTTTCACATATAATTTCAGAAAAGAGTCCTATTTATCAGAAAGGATTATTCCCAGCCATACAACTAGATCGCATTATCCTTAATGAGAAAAATAAGGTGTAAAAAAACCAGCTAGAAAGACCAACAAAATTCAAGTTAAAGACTAATAAGGTAACGTACCGTACAATACGGTATGATGCGAGCAAGACTGACATACGTACCACTTGAAGTGGCAGATCAATTCGAAGATTTTATCATACAAAGAAATGAACAAGTTCTAGATGCAGTAAAGGCAAGAACCAAAGATTACAGTACATTATCTCTGTTAAAATTACTGTATCAATTAAGAGGCAACCCAATGACGTTCTCTGATTTGTATTCAAAATCAAAGATTAGAATGAAGAAATCATTTTTGAATTATCTACATTTGTGTGTGGATTACAATTTTGTCAAAAAAGAAGCAGTGGGTCCAAATGTAATATACACAATTACAGATAAAGGAAGAACAATGTTGAATCTATTCATGCATAAAAGCAATTGATAATGAAAAATAAACTGCATAATTTTTCTTTTATGGAATAAAATAGGCATGTTTCTCATAACAGAGAAAATGCAGACAGTATAAAAGAAAGAAATGGAATTAACAGCATGGGAAAACGAATTACAGTAGTCATAGATGACGATCTCCTAAAGAAATTACATGAAAAACAGGCAAAACTAATCAAAGAGGCTACAAATTCAGTCAGCTTATCATCAGTGATAAATGAGACCTTACGAAAAGGCATCAAATAATTTTACTGCGTTACAGAATCATCTAGTCGAACTGCATCACCTAATGAAATCCTGTCAATTAGATGGATCAGGTTATTCGTATCAAATGGTTTTTCCACAATGGCAGAAACTCCAGAGTCATTTAGTTTTTCAGCAGATTCGTATTTTGAATTTGCAGTAAGCATGATCACTTTAGCATTAGAATTTAATTTGAGAATGTTTTCCAATCCATACAAACCATCAAAATTAGGCATAAAAAGGTCCATTATCACAACATCAGGAGAGTATTTCTTGTACAGATCCACTGCATCCTTTCCATCATGTCCCACACTCAAAACCTTAATTGATCTGAGTTCAAGAAGATCTGACAATATTTCAGCACTCTCAGGATCATCATCAATTATAATCACAGTGGGCCTCATAAATAGAGCAAAACGATAATAGATTAAGAAACCAAGTTTGATTCAAATAAACAAACGGGATTTTACATAGAAAATTTTCAATTAAAACACGTAGCGATAATATTTTCTAGAACTGTTACTTGGAAATAATGTGCACTGTAACAGAACTTGTAAAAAATTCAAGGCTAAAAGTAATAGTCCTGACGGAGGAAGATATGAACATGGGCAAAAGCGATGTCCAGAATGTGAGGTATTCATAGAATGGGAGGGGTTATGGTGTCCTTGTTGTGGGAGATTATTAAGGACAAAGCCCAGAGCTAGAAAATTAAAACGTCGATTAATGTTAAGTCAAACTAGATAAAAAATCAAAATCAATTGAATATTTTTGTGACAAAAGTAATTAGACAGAACAAATCGACGTAAACAGTGCAGAAAGAATTTCCTGAAGCTGAAGTGTTTGAAATAAAAAATACAGAATTAAAGAATCCAATAATTTTTGCAGGATTTGTAGGGGCAGGTCTTGTAGGTCCACTTGCAATAAACCACATCATAGAAAAATTAGAGATGGAGGAAATAGGAGTTATGAGATCAAAATACCTTCCACCATCAACAGTTTTCATGAGAGGTAGACTGCGCCACCCCTTTAGATTTTATGCAAACAAAGAAGGAACAATCTGCGCCATAATTTGTGAAATAACATTAAGAATGGAGGGATTGTATTCACTAGTATCGTCAATTTTAGATTGGGCAGCACAAAAAGGATCAAATGAAATTGTAATTTTAGACGGAGTTGCAAGTACAGAACATGACGACAAAGCATATTGTGCAGCAGAAGAGGATTTGATAAGAACGATGGCAGACAAAGACATCAGCATGATTCCTCAAGGATTCATCACTGGAATTCCAGGAGGAATACTGAATGAGTGCATAGTGAGAGAAATTCAAGGATTAACACTGTTGGCAAAAGCAAACAAAGTGTCACCAGATTCAGGAGCTGCCGCTACATTAATTGAAGCATTAAATCGATTTTATGAATTAAATATTGACACAAAAGAGCTTCAAGAAGAAAAAGACAGAATACATTCAGAATTTAGTGAATTATCTCAAAAATATGTAGAACATAGAGAAGAGATAGCTGGAATGTATATGTGATCTAAATAGCAGGCAAATTCTTTTATTCATATCAGATGCGCATCAAACTATGACTCTAACCTACAAAAAAGCAGGAGTAGATATTTCTAAAATCAAACAGAGTCAAGTAGCCATTGGCAAATTAATCACATCAACTCACAAGCTACAGAAAAAAGCAAAGATTGCACATGGATTTGGGCATTATGCAGGAATCGTAGAAATTCCAGGAGGAAAGCTTTTGGCTACACATACTGACGGAGTTGGAACCAAAGTGGTAATTGCAAATATGATGAAAAAATACAGCACGATAGGAATTGATTGTGTTGCAATGAATGTTAATGACATAATCTGTATTGGCGCAACTCCAATTTCATTTGTAGACTATATTGCTGCAAACAAAAACGATGTACAAATATTCAAAAAAATTGTAGAAGGACTGGTTAAAGGCGCAAAGAAATCAGCGATGCCAATTGTTGGTGGAGAAACTGCAATTATGCCAGACGTAATTGAAGGGAAAGGATTCGCATTTGATTTAGCAGGAATGGTTGTAGGATTAGTAGAGAAGAAAGATGTGGTTTTGGGAAACAAAATAAAAACGGGAGATGTAATTATTGGAGCTAGTAGTACAGGTATTCATTCAAATGGATATTCACTTGCAAGAAAAGCAATTCTTACAAAATATTCAGTAAAAGACAAGGTAAAAGGTGTAGGGACAATCGGAGATGCGTTGTTAAAACCTACCGAAATATATGCAAATCCAGTTCTTGAAATTATTCAAAAATGCAAAGTAGATGGTCTTGCACACATTACAGGAGGAGCATTCACCAAACTATTACGCCTCAAAAATATTGGATATGAGATAGATTCCTTACCAAAAATTCCACCAATAATGGGATTAGTTGAAGAACAGGGAGTAAAACATGAGGAGATGTATAAGACATTCAATATGGGAGTAGGATTCTGTGTAGTTGCACCAAAAGATCAGGTTACAAGAATAAAATCAATATTCAAAAAACATAAAATTTCAAGTCAGGAGATAGGACAGATAATTTCAAAGAAAGGGGTTTTTGTAAACGCTACAAAAATTGCTTAATTTAACAATAAAAAAATAATTTTCAACCCAATTTACCTTATATGACAGATTTTTCTAGCCATATCAGGAAAAATGGCAGAAGTGCATTTCATTCAAACAATTATCGGGGTGGGCATTCTTCTTTTTGCAGCAAAATTAATGGCAGAACTTTTCCTCAGACTAAAACTTCCAATTGTACTCGGAGAACTTTTGGCAGGAATGATTGTAGGTCCATTTGCATTAGGAGCATTTTTTGTAGTTGATGGAAAACAATTACTCCAGATTAATGATGAAATAAGAATTCTTGGAGAAATGGGGGCAATAGTAATTTTGTTCATGGCAGGATTAGAGATGACACCAAAAGAATTTCTTAAAGGAGGAAAGGCATCGTTTACAGTAGGGACATTAGGAGTCGTGGTTCCATTCTTTACAGGTCTTGTAATTTTCCAAATGTTTGGTTTTGACGCATTGCAATCAATGTTGATTGCAACAGCACTTACTGCAACAAGTATTGCAATATCAATTCAAGTTCTAAGTGAATTTGGGAAAATTAAGACTCCAGAGGCTAGACTAATCATAGGCGCAGCAGTAGTAGATGATATTTTAGCAATCGCAGTATTATCAGTAGTCACATCCATTGCAGGAACAGATGGCGGAGTAAGCAACATTGACATCACAGAAGTAGTGATCACAATTTTGCAAGTACTGGGATTCTTTGCAATAATGCTAGTTGTAGCAGTTGTAGTAATTCCAAAGATAATAACACCAAGACTATGGAAGGCAAAAGGAAGTGTTGAAGGAATAGCTACTGCATCGTTCTTTGGTGCAGCAGCACTTGCAGGCTCTATTGGTTTGTCACCGATTGTAGGTGCGTTTGCAGTAGGAATGGCGCTGTCAACTACAAAGGTATTTGAAAAAGTTGAAAACTATATTGGAAAAATAGGATTAATTTTTGCGCCATTATTCTTTGCAATTATTGGCGCACAAGTAGACTTAAGGGCAGTAGACTTGAATGTTTTGATGTTAAGTGGAGTAATTATCATTGTAGCAATTGTAACAAAGCTTTTTGGTTGTGGATTACCTGCAATGATGTTTTTGAAAAACAAAGCTCAAGGAATGAGAGTAGGGATTGGTATGATATCAAGAGGAGAGGTAGGTCTAATCGTTGCAGGAGTAGGGGTGACAGCAGGAGTACTCACGTCAGAAGTATATTCCACAATTGTTATTATGGTAGCAGTTACAACCATCATTACACCAATTTGGCTTAAAATGGAATACAGAAAAGAACAGAAAGGTGGAGATAATACACAGAGTGAAAACCCAGAACAAAAAGTAGAATAAATTATCATAAAGTCTTAAATTATATTAAAAAATCTTCAGGTCATAACATGTCAGAGAATACCAACAATGATTCATTTAGAACAGAGATGATTACAGAGATTAAAAAAATTCAAGAGGAATTAAATGAATTAAAAAATATCAAACAAAATATTGTGAAAAAATCAACCAAGAGAAAGAATACTGCAAAGAAAAAAGTAGTAAAGAGAAAGCCAGCTAGAAAGACTGCTACAAAGAAAAAAGTAGTAAAGAGAAAGCCAGCTAGAAAGACTGCTACAAAGAAAAA
>JBHHVV010000014.1:0-27081 GCA_046754445.1 Candidatus Nitrosopumilus sp. | reverse complement strand
AAAAAGAAAAAAATCTATGAAGGAAAAATTTTAGGTCTTAGTGTTTATGATGGAAAAATAGAAGGCAGAAAAGTAAAACGTGAAATGATAGAACATAGAGGTGCAGCAGCAATGCTAGCATTTGATGAAGATGGCAAAATTATTCTAGTGAAACAACACAGATTTCCACATGGATATGTTTTAGAAATTCCTGCTGGAACATTAGAAAAAAGAGAAAAACCTGAAAAATGTGCATTCAGAGAGCTTGAAGAAGAAACAGGATACAGAGCCAAAAAAATGACTCCATTAATCACTTACTACCCATCAATTGGTTATAACACGGAGGCAATTCATTGTTTTGTAGCCTCAAGATTAAAGAAAATTGCAGATTTGAAATTAGATGATGATGAAATATTATCAGTAGTTAAAATGGATTTGAAAAAATTACTCAATATGATTAAATCAGGTGAAATTCAAGATTCAAAAACTATTTGTGCTGTTTTAACATATGCTGTAAAAAAGAAACTTTACTGATTATTCATTATAGATAGGTTTTACAAGATCTCCAACGTCAGCCCAAGATTGTGCAATTCTTTCAAACATATACACTAAATCAAGGAATTCAATTGGAATTTGTTTTTTATTTCCTAAAATCATTCTTAGTTTACTGAGTTTTTCTTCATATTTTTTATGTAGTGATATTGCTTCAATTGCTAAACGTCTATCAGCTTTAGTGAATGCATCTATTGATTTTTCTGCAAGATTACTAAATTCTTTTACGACATCAAATATTTTTGTTGAATGTTCTTTTGATAGGGATGAATTAAAAATTAAATTGGATAATTCTACTATAGAATCACCAGCGTTTTCAAGAAGATTTGCTGCAACTCTATAATCTAAGACATCAATATTTTCTAAATTAAATGCATTTGCTAATCTTCTATCAACAAGTGTGCTACGAATTAAACGAACCAATAAGAAATATTGTCTGTTAACTTCAACATCACGTTTTGATATTGTTTGTAAATTTGATTTATCATCGGATATCAATCCGTTTGATGCATCATCATACATTCCAAGTGCAATTGAACTCATTCGTTTGAGGATTTTTTCAGGGTTGAGTGTTGTTGCATCCAAAAGAAACTGCATGATAATATGGGATGAATCTTCTTCAATAATCTCCATTCCTACTAATCTTCTCATAGAATCACGAATTTTTTCTCTATCTTCTCCTGGAATGATAGATTTTGAATTGATTTGAATAATATCATATCCTAAAAGATAAGCTCCTGTAATGTCAGCTACAATGTTTTCTTCTCTAGGCAATGGATAGGAAATTACAAGTTCTGTGGTAGGACGAATCTCTTTATTTGCAGAAATAGAAATAGTATCATTCCCAGTCTCCAGTTCAACTTGACTGCTTTTATCTAGATTATTTGCATCAACCCACTCTTTTGGAAGTGAAACTAGAATACTACTCCCAATTCTTTGTAGGCGCCGAACAAATTTAGTCAATTTATACTAGTTTAATTAATTTAAGCCATATTCTTATATTTTGTGTAAAATTTAAACTGAGATCAATGGAGGCTACAGCATTTTGCCCTGCCCATATCACAGGCTTTTTCAAAGCGCATTTAGATGACAATCAAAATATTTTAGAGAATTTAGGATCTATGGGTGCTGGTTTTTCAATTAAACAAGGAGTGATATCCAGAGTGAAAATTCATTCAAGAAATAATCAAGATTCAAATTTTAAAATTATATCCAAAGGATATCAATCAGATAAAACAGATGTTTCAGAGTATGTATTAAATGAATTTCTAAAGCTTGATGATTTTTCAAGAAAATTTATTGAGATTGAACACGAAATTTCTATTCCAGTTGGTTATGGATTAGGTTCTAGTAGTGCTGTTGCATTATCGTTATCATTTGCATTAGATGAAGCACTTGAAACAAAATTGGATAAAAAAATAATTGGACAAATAGCTCACAATGCAGAAGTCAATTGTAAAACAGGATTAGGTGATGTTTTAGCATCATTTCACGGAGGTTTTGAAATTCGTGTTAAACCTGGTGCTCCCGGAGTAGGAACTGTTAAAAAAATACCTACTGACAAAATTTCAATTATTGTGATTTGCTTTTCACCAATTTCTACAAATAAATTCATCAAAGAACGGTTATCACAAATAAATGGTCTTGGTGGAAAGATGGTAAACAAATTATTAGAATCAAAAAATTATGAACATTTCCAAGATATGTCATTAGAATTTGCAAAATATGTTGATGTAATGACCCCAAGAATGCAAAAAATAGTTAATGAATTATCAGATAATAACATAAAGTGTGGGATTGCACTTTTTGGTGAAACTATTTTTTCAATGATTCCAAAAAAAGACGAAAGTAAGATTTTAAATATTTTGCAAAAATATTCTGATGGAATAATTATAAAATCAGAATTAGATAACAGTGGAGCAAGAGTTCTTTTCAATTAAATGATTTTACATGTCTTTAATTCCAAAATCACATCCAAGGGCCAAATCTCTTTTAATTCGTGAAAAATTGGTTAATGGATTTGATCATGGTTTAGTTGCTAAAGAAGGATTATTAGCTCAAGGGAGAGGAGAAGCATTTGATTATCTTCTTGGAGAAAAAACAGGAAGAGCAGCCAAACAATCCATAAAGGCTGCAGCTGCACAACTACTTTTAGCAGAAATACCGGTAATCTCAGTTAATGGGAATATTGCTGCATTATGCCCAAAACAAATTGTAAAACTATCAAAGCAAATCAAGGCAAAATTAGAGGTGAATCTGTTTTATTCTAATGAAAAAAGAAAAAAGGCAATCATAAATACCCTGAAAAAAAATGGTGCCGAAAAAATTCTAGGCACAAATCCTGATTTTTCAACAAAGTTATCGGGAATAGATTCGGCAAGACGAATTGTAGATAAAAATGGGATTTTTGCTGCAGATGTGGTTGTCGTACCCCTAGAAGACGGAGATAGGACTATGGCATTAAGAAATGCGGGAAAAATTGTAATTACGTTTGATCTAAATCCACTCTCTAGAACATCGCAAACCGCAAACATAACAATCGTAGATAATGTTACACGTGGAATAGATTTGTTAATTGAAGAATGTAAAAAGATGTCAAAAAAGAATCAAAAAAGCCTTCAGAAAATCATCGATGGGTTTGATAATAAAAAGAACTTGAATGAAAATGTAATACAAATTAAAAATAATTTGAGTAGGAGAGCAAAAATTGCATAAATCTGTTCAAGATATTATTAACATGAAAAAAGAGAAGAAGAAAATTTCAGTAATTACTAGTTATGATTATAGTTTAGCTGCTCTTTGTGATAAAGCAGGCATTGATGTACTATTAGTTGGAGATAGTGCAGGAATGGTAATGCTTGGGTATGAGAATACAATAACTGTAACAATAGAGCAGATGTGTTTGTTTACTGAAGCAGTAAGTAGAGCACGAAAAAATTCATTGTTAGTATCGGATTTACCATTTATGTCATATCAAGTAAGTATTGAAGATGCAATAAGAAATTCTGGAAGATTAATCAAAGCGGGAGCTGATGCTGTAAAGCTTGAAGGGGGCTCCATAATGGCTGAAACAATTAGTGCAATTGTAGATGTAGGAATTCCAGTAATGGGTCACATTGGGTTTCAACCTCAAACTACAACACTTTCACAAGGATACAAAGTACAGGGGAAAACAAAAGATACAGCATTAAAGTTAATTGAAGATGCAAAAGAGCTTGAAGAGGCAGGAGTATTTAGTATTGCATTGGAAATGGTAAGTCATGAAGTAGCTGAAATAATTTCTGAAACAGTGAGCATACCTGTTATCGGAATTGGTTCAGGAGTAGGTTGCGATGGACAAGTTCTAGTTGTTCAAGACTTGCTTGGAATGTATGATAAGATAAAACCAAAGTTTGCTAAACGATACATGAACTTATCAGAAGATATTGTAAAATCTCTTGAAAAATACAAAAATGATGTGGAATTAGGCATGTTTCCTGCTAATGAGAATTGGTTTTCAATGGAAGAAGGAGAATTAGAAAAGTTACGTGGACAAATTGGCAGTTAAAAAGAAAGAAAAGAAGAAGGATCATCCATCTTTAGACATTGTCAGTTCTAGTGGAGTTGAATTATCTGAAAAAAGAATTGTTTTGTGTGTTGCAGGAAGTGTGGCAGCCTACAAAGCAATTGAACTTGCAAGATTACTTATGAGACATGGAGCAGATGTAACATGTGTCACCAGTAGTGCAGTTACAAAGCTAATTCAACCAGATTATTTCAAATGGGCCACAGGAAATGAAGTCATTACAAAACTTACTGGTGAACTTGAACATATTAGATTGACAGACTATAATCAATCTGATCTAGTAATTGTATATCCAGCAACAGCTAACACATTAGGAAAACTAGCAAACGGTATAGATGATACACCAATTTCTACAGTACTTACAGTTGGATTTGGTTCCAAGATTCCAATTCTAATGTGTCTTGCAATGCATGCATCAATGTATGATAACTCTGCTGTAAAAAAGAATATTGAATTTCTAAAAAATAAGATCCAATTTTTATCTCCTCAAATGATTGAAGAAAAAGCAAAAGCTCCAGAACCAGAAGATGTGTTAGAATTTGTATTAAAGGAATTTGGGTTTACATCAAAACTAAAAAATAAAAAAGTGTTAATGACAGCAGGTCCAACAATTGAATATATTGATCCAGTTAGAGTAATTACAAATCTTAGTTCAGGAAAAACGGGTGTTTTGTTAGCATCTGAATTAATTTCTGCAGGAGCTAAAGTCACATTAGTTTATGGTTCAGGAAATTATGAACCACCTAAAGGTGCAAAAACAATCAACGTTACAACAAACAAAGAAATGTTTGATGTTACAAAAAAAGAATTAAAGAAAAAATTTGACATTGTGATAATGGCTGCAGCTGCTTCTGATTATACTCCAGAAAAAATTTCTAAATCAAAAATTAAAAGTGATAAAAAATCATTAATAATTAGGCTCAAAAAAGCACCTAAAATCATCGATCAAGTAAAAAAATCTCAAAAAGATGTATTATTAATTGGGTTTAAAGCTGAAACCAATATTTCAAAAAATGCTCTAATTAAATCAGCACAAAAAAAAATTAGAGATTCCAATGCAGATATCATCATTGCAAATGATATTGGAAGCAAATATCAAAAAAATCCAAATAATAATCAAGTATTGATTGTGGGAGAAAATAAAATTATCTCATCTGGTTGGAAGAGAAAAGAAAAAATTGTAAAATTAATCAGAAAAGAAATTGAAAAGAAGATTAAATGAAAAATTCAGAACTAAAAAAATTAGTATCACAATACAAAGAAATTAAAGAAAAACAGAAAAAGAAACATGCAGATGATTTCAAATTATCTGAAACATTAAAAAAAATAGAACACAGATATTTTCATGAAACAGGAAGAACATTAAAATCGGATTTGATGGATTAAAAATAAAATTGAAATCAAAATCATTTGAGTATAAAAAACGAAATATGAGTATATGGAATGAAGTTGCACCTAGATATCATAAAAAATGGGCATCTGAAAACTATGGTCCATTTCAGAGCACTAAGAAATTAGTTGATTTGATCAATGTTCAACAAGGAAACAAAGTTCTAGACATTGCATGTGGGACTGGAGCTGTGACAAAAAAACTAACACAGAAAGTTGGTAAAACAGGATATGTTGTTGGTACTGATACATCTGTTACTGCAATAAAGATTGCAAAAAAGTGGAATGAAAATGCTTCAAACCTTCTTTTAATAAATTCTGATGCAGAAAACTTTTCGTTCAAGGAAAAATTTGACATCATAACATGTCAATACGCATTATTTTTCTTTCCAAATGCTGTCAAAGCCCTAAAAAATATGAGAAATAGCCTCAAAAAATCAGGCAAATTAGGAATATCTGTACATGGACATAAAGACAGAGTTCCATTTTTTGGAAATATTATAGATGCAGTGACTGAATTTATTCCAGATTATATTCCACCAGGTACTCCATCTTTAGACAGATTTGGAACAAAAAAATCACTAAGAGATGAAGTAAAAAAATCAGGATTTTCTAAAATTTTAGTTAAAGATTTTGTCTTCAGATATAGTCCAGGAAATTTTGATGAATATTGGAAAAACTATCTCAAATATGTGGCAAAACCAATCAAAGAAAAATTAAATCAATTAGAAAGTTCACAAAAAAAAGAACTAAAGGAAATGGTAAAGGAAAATACGGAACCATTCACAAAAAGAAACGGAATAATTGAATTTCCTTGGGAAGTTTTAATTTTAACGGCAAAATACTAAAAATTCTAGAGAGAAAATGGCAAGAGACAAAAGAAAGAAAGAAGATAAACCAAAAAAATCAGAGTTTAAAGCATTTTTGAGAAAAAGAGCTCCAATTTATCTTGGAATAATTGCATTATTCATTGTATTTGTAATTCCTGAATTGACAAAAGGCGATCTTGAAAGTAGCCTTCCTGAACTTTCAGATGAAAATCAAAAAGTGGTAGACATCTTAATGGGGTATAATGGTCCAAATCAATTAGGATTAACGGTTCAAGAAGCAATTTCTAATAAAATAACTGAGGAATATCCAGATGAGAAAATTTTCAATAATAAAAAAACCAATGTAGAACTTACTGTAACTAAGATTGATTCTGAAAAATATCAAGTTGTTTTTAATTTTGAGTCATATAATGGTGAAATAAATTATGATTGGAATGTTGATGTAGATTCCGGAAAAATAACATCAAACAATCCTGAATCAAAACACATTATTGATGTAGTAGACTTTTATGATTAGGCTCAAATTGTGACTAAATCTTTAGTAAATTTATGCATAACAACAGGTCGTCCTTTTACAATCAATGAATCTTCAATTCGAATTCCAAATTTATTTTCAATATAAATTCCCGGCTCTACAGTTATTGCCATGTTTTCTTTTAATTTTGTATCACTTCTATACGATACAGTTGGAAGTTCATGAACCTCTAATCCAATTCCATGACCAGTAGAATGAATAAAGTATTGACCATAATTTTTTTCTTCAATGTATTTTCTACATGCAGAATCAACATCTTTGCAGATTACATTAGGTTTTACAGCTTTTAGACCAAGTTTTTGAGATTCTTTAACTATTTCATATGCTTCATTTGCTTGAGATGAAATTTTTCCTAATGCAAATGTTCTAGTTGCATCAGAAACATATCCTTTGTATCTCAGGGTTAGATCAGTTACTACAAGATCACCTTTTTTGAATTTCCTTTTAGTTACTTGTGCATGTGGTAGTGCACCATTTGGACCACCTGCAATGATTAGAGGATTGAGTGTTGATTTGTATCCTGTATCAAACATATCTTGTTCTATAGCATATGTCATCAAAATTGTTTGTAATTCTGATTCTTTTTGCCCTACTTTCATCTTTTTGGAGCAAATTTCAAACATCTCGTCAATGATTTTTGAGGCTTTTTTTAGAATTTTCACTTCTTTTTCATCTTTTATGACACGAGAATTGTAAAATGGCTCCGTAGATGATTTGATTTTTGGAATAGATTTTTTCAATGACATCATTACAGAATAATTTTGGCAATCAGTACATACTAGATTTTTCTTTATTTTTTCAGTTAAAGAAGAAAATAAGCCAGTCCCCCGTTCTGCTGTGATAACATCACAGTCTTCAGATTCTTCTTGGGCTCGCCCTACTTCCAATTCTGGAGCAATAATGGTTGTTTTTCCATTTTTTTCTAAAAGTCCAATGGCCTCCCCCCAAAACCCTGTCATGTAAAACAAGTTTTCAGGCTCAAAAGTAACTAGTGTATCAGAATCGATCTTTTGAGCATATTTCAAAAGATTCTTTCTTCTATGTTTCACACAAAAACATCTCTTATTCTCAATTTATGTATGATGTAAAGTTTGTATATGGAAAATTAGGCTAGATCGCTGTGACAGAAGAGAAAGAAAAGAAGAAAGTCGTTGCATTACTTTCTGGAGGATTGGATAGTCAGCTTGCAGTACGAATGATGCAGGAACAAGGTTTTGATGTTTCAGCTGTTGCAATAAAGACTCCGTTTTGTGATTTTGATTGTGGAAGAGGTTGTGGATTTGAAATTAGAGAAAGAGCCGACGATCTTAATGTTAATTTAAAGACAGTTTATCTTGGTGATGAATACATTGAGATGTTAAAAAATCCAAAACATGGAATTGGTGCTGGTTTTAATCCATGTGTAGATTGTCGAACAATGATGTTTGATGCAGCAAAAAAACACATGGAGGAAATTGGTGCAGAATTTATTATTTCTGGTGAAGTGTTAGGACAACGTCCAATGAGTCAGCACAAACCAGCATTACACACTATAGAAAAAGAATCAGGTCTAGTTGGAAAAATTGTAAGACCGTTATCTGCAGGATTACTTCCAGAAACAGATCCAGAGAAAGAGGGATTGATAAAAAGAGAGAATCTTGGGATGATAAGAGGTAGAACAAGAAGGAATCAATTACAAATGGCAAAAAAATATGGAATTGAAAATCCACCAAATGCAGGTGGGGGTTGTTTGTTAACAGAACCACAATTTGGAATTAAAGCAAAAGATTTGTTTGAACATATTGAAACTCCAACAATAAATGATATTGATTTACTAAAAATTGGAAGACATTTTAGATTAGATGAAGAGACAAAATTTGTTGTTGGAAGAAATAAGGATGAAAATGAAATGATTAAAGCAATTGCTTTACCTGGAGATATTTTACTTGAAGCTAGAGATCATGTTGGACCAGTCTCAATTTTACGTGGAAAGAATGCAAAAGATCATATAAAATTTGCGTCATCTGTTACACTAAGATATTCAGATGCTCCAAATAATCAAGATTGGATTGTTACTGTGAAAAATGATGATTTAATCGAAGAGATTAGTTCGCAATGTGCAGAAGAACAATCTTATCTTAAATTTAGAATGTAGGCGTGAAATTTTATAAAAATTAGTTAAAACTAAGGAAGAGTTTTTGAGGAAGTAGATATCATTTTCAACAGGATGCAAAAACAAGAAAATTCTACATATCTAAAGGCCATTACGATTAGAGACATCAGTGATGTTCACTCTATCAAAGAAGACATCAAAAAAAATATGATTTTAATTCTACGAGTTACACCATTAGCACAGAAAGATGTAGAACAGCTACGTAAAGTAGTTGAAGAGTTGTATTCTATTGCAAAAACAGAAGATGCCGAAATTGCAAGATTGGGTGAGGAGAGAATTATAATCGCTCCATCTAACATAAAGATCTGGAAGCCAGAATACGATCTAAAATAATTTTATTGCTTCTTGAACTTGAGGATAATGAGCAGGAACTCTATACATTCTTCTAATGTTCATAGCAAGATTTTCTGATTTCTTTCGTTCTCCGTGATTAACAAGAACTCTACGAAGTTTTGGTCTTAATCTTTGTACAAATGACATTAATTGATTATAATCGCTATGACCACTGAATCCATCGAGTTTTTCAACACCACAATTGATCGTAACGATTTCAACTTTACCTTCTTTTCCCAACATAGTTGCTTGTTTAGAACCATCAAGGACTCTTCTTCCCAGAGTTCCATTTACTTGATAAGAAACAAACAATACTTTGTTCTTTTTGTCAGGTGCAATATTTTTGAAATATTCTAAAACAGGTCCACCTTCTAACATTCCAGATGTTGCCAAAATAATACATGGTGAATCTTCTCTCATGGGTTCTTCTCTAGCATCTCCATGTTCGATATTAGTAAAATATTCTGAATCAAATGGATTATCATCAGTTTCTAAGATCTTTTGTTTGAGTTCTCTTGCAAGGTATTCAGGATATGATTCATGGATTGCAGATGCTTCAGAAATCATACCTTCTGTAAATACTGGTGCTTCAATCATTTCGCCTGATTTCATATAGTGATCAATTACCATCATAATTTCTTGTGCACGTCCAACTGCTGGAATAGGTATCAATACTTTACCTCCATCTGCCAAAGTATTGTTTACTGCATTAATGAAAGAAGACTCTACTTCTTGTCTAGTTGGTTGTATGTCTTCTTTAAGACCATAGGTACTTTCAATCAATAAAGTTTCTACTCTTGGGAAGTTCCAGCTTGCTGCTTCAAATAAAATACTTTTTCCAAATTTTATATCGCCAGAATAAACAAAGTTATGATCACCATTTCCAATATGAAAGTGACACAAGGCAGAACCTAGTATATGGCCTGCATTTGCAAGAACTAGTTTGATATCAGGTGAAATATCAGTTACAGTTCCATAAGGTAATGTAATTGTCTGTCGCATAATTTGTTTTACATCTCGTTCTGAATAAATTGGGGTTCTTCCTTGAGCTGCAGCTACTTTGATTGCATCTAATTGGATTAGATTCATCATTGGAAGTGTTGGTTCTGTACAATAGATTGGACCTTTGTAGCCGTATTTACATAAAGTTGGAAGGAATCCAGTATGATCTAAATGTGCATGTCCAATTACTATTGCATCAAGTTCATCTAGTGTAATATTTAGAGAATCTAATCTGGGAAATGCATCCATTGGCGAACGCGCACCAGGATTAATTCCACAATCAATTAAGATCTTACTTTCAGGAGTAGATAGTAATAGTGAAGATCTTCCCACTTGACCAAATCCTCCTAAAGTATAAAGTGAAACTTCAGTTCTTTGTGATAATCTAGGTCTGAAAATTTCATCACCAACTTGTTTTAGCTGTTTACTTCTCTCAGATGAGGCTTGTTTTAGGGTTGCATTGATGGTTTGAATTGTACGTGATGGAATAGTAGTAGCTTTTCTAACGCGTAATTTCCATCCTGTTTTTTCAGTAACTTCAGCATGATTGAATTCTTTTGCATTTCTTTGCAGTAACCAAGGTCTTTTTGCTTCAACAGAAACTTCACCAGTTGCGGTATCAAAGAGAGTACCTTGCAGATTAGCTTCTTTTGGAACACAATCTGCAATTATTCGTCTAGCTTCATCTTCAGGTTTTCTGATTGATTCATCAGTTCTAACAACAATTCTTTTTTTGATTATGTTTACAAGATTAGAGATCGTTTCATTATTTTCCATAAGATACCGAGGAGAGTTTGTATAAAGAGCAATTCTTGGTCCTTCGTATTCAATTTTTGTGACGCTTGCCTCTTTAGGTATACTTTGCAGTATGGTGGCCATTATATTCTGGCTACTAGGAGGTAATTCTTTTTGTTGTTGTTTTCTTTGCATTAAATCACTAAAGTTCGATGACTGCTTTCTTTTGTTCATCAGTCAAAAGACGGAATCCGTCTTTATCCATAATTGCGACGTTAATTCCATCGCCTGTTCCAATGTTTCTAACTATTGCAGCTTTAACAGCTCGTAGAGCTATTTTTTTTGCTTCTTCAACTGTAAGATCATCTCTGTATTCTTCTTCGAGTAAACCATAAGCTACTGGTGAACCGCTACCTGTTGTAACATATGACTTTTCTTCAACAGAACCAAACATATCAACGTTAAACAATGCAGGACCATTTGCATCATAACCACCAAGTAAGATATCTGCCATGAATGGATAACCTCTATTTTGATGAAAAATCAAAGAGCAAAGCCTTGCAAGAGAATGAATTGAGATTGGAACTGGTTTTTCAACTCTATGAAGATTAGAATGATAACGTAAAATGTCAACAATATTTTGTGCATCTGCAACACCCCCAGCCAAAGTTAATCCTGCATGAAGATCAATTTGTTGAATTTTCATTGTATTGTTATTTGCAATAAAGTATCCAGCACTGGCTCTCATATCAGCACACAAGACAACACCGTCTTTAGCCTTGATACCTACAGTGGTAGTCCCGTGCAGAATTTTTTCTTCAACATTATTCGACAAAAAATACACCTATTAAGATAAAGTAAGTGCCATCTCACCCTTTTAAATAACTTTTTGATCTCTTGAAATCATAAATAATGACAAAAAATCAAGATCGCATGCAATCACATACAATGGAATTACCCAGGCTCATTGAAATTGGTGAGAAGAATATTGGCGATTTTGGAAAATTTCTAATTTCATTAAACAAACCAAAAAAAGTTTCTTTGATATCAGGAACAAATGTTCAAAAAATATTAAGAAAAAAAATTGAAAAATCATTAAAATCAAAAAAAATTCAATTTATTTGGCATACATCAATAGATAATCAAATTAAATCATTAAATCAGATTCAAAAAGATGTAAAAAAAGATAATTCATCTTTGATTGTAGGAATTGGGGGCGGTAGATCAGTGGATACTGCAAAATTAATTTCATATAATTTAGGTAAACCATTTGTAAGCTTACCTACTGCTGCTTCACATGATGGTATGGCAAGTCCATTTGTGTCTGTAAAAAGCGATAAACCACATTCTATTGTGGCATCAGCACCTATGGGGGTTTTTGTAGATATTGATATAATAAAAAAAGCACCATCAAAATTACTATCTAGTGGGTGTGGAGATCTCATTGCGAATATTACAGCAGTAAAAGATTGGCAATTAGGTCACAAAAAGAAAAAAGAATACTATGGGAGATATGCTGCAGATCTGGCCATGATGAGTGCAAAAATAGTAATGGAGAATTCTTCGGAATTTGCAAAAAAAGGATTAGATGCTAGAGTTATTGTAGAAGGCCTGATTAGCGCAGGAGTTGCTTCATGTATTGCAGGAAGTAGTAGACCATGCTCAGGTGCTGAACATCTTTTTTCACATGCGCTTGATAAAATTGCTCCAGGAATTGGACTTCATGGTGAGAAATGTGGAATTGGTTCTATTATGATAACAAAATTGCAAGGGGGTGATTGGGGAAAAATTGTAAAGACGCTGAAAGATGTTGGAGCTCCAACAACTGCAAAACAAATTGGTCTAAAATCAGATCTAATCATAGAAGCTTTAATGATTGCCCAAGAATTACGACCAGAAAGATACACTATTTTAAAAGAAGTTAAAATGGATGAAAAAAGAGCAACAAATCTTGCAAAGAATACTAAAGTAATTTAATTTAAGCAGTTTTTTGTTCTGGTGCTTTTTCTTTTGTTTCAGGTTTCTTTTCTTGAGCTTGTTTATTGATATGTGTTTCAATAAAGTTTACTTTTTCTAAAGTTGGGACAAATTTGAAAATATCTAATTGAATAAAGTGTTTCATAATTTGTAAACCGTCTGCGCGTAAAATTTCTTCTGGGATTGTAACATTAACTTCTTTATCCTTTAATTCAGAAGTAATTTTTGAATCTTCTACAGGTAATCTATTTTTAAGAATTCCGTCAACCTTATCAGCTGGAGAATCAAGAGATTTTATTACATTTACATCAAACAGAATTGTTTTTCCTGCATATCTATGATTATAGTCTATCTGAACTCTACCTGAACCAATAAAACGGATAATTCCTCGTTTATTATCAACTTCAATTGTATCTCCTACAGATACTTTTTCTGCATCTTCACCTAATTTTCTAAGTGGAATCATTCTAACTTTACCAGAATCTCTTTCTCCGAAACCCTTGTCAGGTGTAACTTCAACAGTTAGTTTATCTCCAACAGATGTTTTTGCGAGAGCTTCATCCAATCCTTTTAGAACTGGATAACTAACTTCACCGATTGAAACTAGTTTAGGTTGATATTTCACATTTTGTTCATGAATAGAATGTTTTTTTGCGTCTTCTTCAATAGTGGTATCAAAAATTTCTTCAGTATCTTTTACCTTTGCAGTATAATCAACTAGAATTAATGAACCTTTGTCGAAAGTCAATGTGATCGGTCTCGAATTTCCTTATATTAAGTTAACAGGGTTTAGAGAGCTTTTAGTTTTTCTTCTGCAGTTTTTAGACCTGCTTGAGCATCAATATCATATCCCATCATTGCTAAAGTAGATGAAATTGCAGAGATAGTTCTCATTACATGATATGGACTAACTTCTCCCATACATCCAACTCTGAACACTTTGCCTTTTAGATTTCCAAATCCACCTGCAACTAACACTTTGAATTTGTTAGCTAGTGTATTTCTGAAAGTTTTGTCTTCAAGTCCATCCAAGTAATTTAATGCAACAATTGAGATTGAACGATCTTCTTCTTTTGCAAATGGTGAAAGACCCATTGCACTTAATCCAGAATATAATGCATCAGAACAAACTTTATGACGATTAAAGACATTTTGTAATCCTTCTTCTAGCATTATTGATAATGCTTCTCTATATGCATAAAGTAATGGAAGTGCAGGTGTGAAAGGAGTATGTTTTTCCTCATCATAATATTTGAAATATCTTGCTAAATTGAAGTACATTGTTGGTGGTGGATTTTCAATCATGTATTTTTTGGCTTTAGCACTTACTGATATTGGTGAAATTCCTGGTGGAGCAGCAATTGCTTTTTGTGCACCAGTCATACATACATCAATATTCCATTTGTCTACTGGAAGTGGAGCACCGCCTAATAATGAAACAGAGTCTACTACATAGAATGCATCATTTCTAGATGTTAAGTCAGATACTTTATCAAGATAATTTACCATTGTTCCAGTAGAAGTTTCATTGTGAACAACATAGAATGCTTTAACATCTTTATTGTTATCAAATGCTTCTTTTATTTGATCAAAAGTAGCATTTTCCCCTGGCGGAGTTTGCAGTTTAACAACATTAGCTCCTTGGCCTTCAATAAGTTGAGATAATCGGTTACTAAATTCTCCATTTACAGGAATTATGATTTTATCTCCTTTTTTAACTAAGTTTACAACACCAGCTTCTACAGCACCAGTTCCAGATGCAGACAATGCAACAATATCATTTTGTGTTTGAAATACTTGCTGAGTTTTGTCAACTACGTCTGTGTAAAGTTCAACAAAATCATCACTTCTGTGATTAATTATTGGTGCAAGCATTGCTCTCATAACTCTATTTGGCACATTAGTTGGGCCTGGAAGCATTGAAAGATATTCCATTTGTTGTCTACCTGTCAGTGTGATATGGGGTTTATTTATAATTAGAGATTTTTCAAATGCTCTTTAGCACTATTTTTGTTTAAAAAATTTCTAGTACCTTCAGGTACAAGATGCTCCCATTTTTGATCGCTAATTATCAAATCTCTAATATTAGTTCCAGATAATTCATCTCGTTTCAAAAAAGGTATTGGGATTACTTGAATATCTCTTTTTGAATATAGATGGTTTGTTAATTCATCATTGGAAAAAACTATATCAAATTTTGGAACGATCGCATCTATTTTTTCAATCCATTTGATGTGGTTATCTAAATCTGGAATAGAATAAATTGAAATTCTCTCTTTCATAGAATTGTCTATTGAAGATAGAATCATTTCTTTTCTTTCCTCTGCTGAAAAAGGATTATTTTTCTGAGCAGGTTTATTTGAACTTCCCAAGCCTACTGATAACTGATCTACTTTTGATAATGCAAATCGTAATGCTTCTAAATGTCCCAAATGAAAAGGTTGGAATCGTCCTATCAATAATCCATTCATAAATTAGATAGAAAGTTTCTTTTAAAAAAACTATCATAAAGAGTGATACTTGGAAAAAAGTGTGGAATTTTTAAAAATTAATGGAGAATATGGTGAAGGGGGCGGACAGATTATTCGTTCTGCACTTACGCTTTCTTGCATCACTAAACAACCAATTCATTTAGAAAATATAAGAAAAAATAGAAAAGTTCCCGGATTAAAACCTCAACATCTAACAGCCATTAGAATTCTTCAAAAAATTTCAAATTCTAAAGTAACTGGTGCACAAATAGGTTCAACTGAGTTAAAATTTATTCCAGGAAATGTTAAAAATATAGAACTAGTTGAAGATGTAGGAACTGCAGGAAGTATTTCTTTAATTTTACAAGTTTTAATTCCAATAGTAGCAGTTACTCAAAAAAAACTGAATTTAACAATTAAAGGTGGGACGGACGTATTATGGAGTCCTTCAATTGATTATACCAGATATGTATTAAGAGAAGCATATTCTAGAATGGGAATAAAGTTTTCAATCAAATTAACAAAACGTGGTTACTATCCAAAAGGAGGCGGAGAAATTAATTTACAAGTATTTCCTTCAAATGTAAAATCAATGCTTTTTTCAAAACGAAAAACAAACAACGTAAAATTAATTTGTACATTTTCAAAAATTCCAAAAGAAAAAATTGAAAAAGAAATTAATGTAATAAAAAAGAAATTAAATGATAATAGATATAATGTTAAAACCGAAATTAAAAATGAAGAAGCATTAGATTCAGGAGCATCGCTGTTAATTTACAGCATTGATGAAAATTCAATCATTGGTGTTGATTCATTGTTTGATAAAAAAATACAAGGTTTTGATTTAGATTTTGATAAATTTATTAAAAATTCACTAAGTGTGGACGAGAATTTAGCAGATATGTTAGTAGTTTTTGCATGTTTAGGTAATGGAAAAACAACTTTTCAGGTTAGAAAAATTACAAAACATTTAGAGACCAATTTGTTTGTAACATCAAAAATTACTGGTTGTAAATATGGAATTGGAAAATTAACAGACGGATTCGAAGTGGTAATAGAAGGTATTTCACACTCCAGCATCTAGCAAAGATGCAAAAAACAGAATTGCAACTGATAAAACCACTGTAATTTCACCAAGAATGATAATTTTTTTTCTTAATTGTTGAATTTCAGATTCTGGCATTTGATTTGACATTATTTTTTCTTCAATGTCTTTACGGATCACTCTAACGTGTACTGCATATGTAATAATTAATGCAATGACTAGAATTATCTTAATTATTAGAAATGTTCCATAGCTTGTTGCAATAAGAAGATCAGGTTTGCCAAGTAATACATGTGAGCTATACAATCCAGTTGCCATGAGAATTATTAAAGAAGGTACAGCTATTTTGTTAAATCTTCTTCCAACTCTAATCATAATTTGCATTCTTTCTCCAATTGAACTAGTCATTGTTTTTAGAAGCGGAGAGAAAACAATTCCAATGAAAAGTGAACCACCTACCCATATTGCAGCTGAAACAAGATGAATCCAAGTAAGAATTGCTTGTTCAAATGCAGTCATAGATTGTAATATTTTAAATCAAATATTATGTATTTGGTTCTTGACAACGTTTTTTAGTTATACTCAATGGGATACCAATGAAATGGCACTTCAAAGTAAAATGACAGTTTATGCAGCAATAGCTGGAGTTTTTGCTTTGATGGGAGGAATTGTATATTATGCAAGTTTGGATAACGCATCCCTAGAACAAGCTGAGATAAAACTAGTAAGTGTTGAACTTAAAGATGTCAATACAGTTACCAATCAAGCAAAATTTGATGTAACATTTCTTGTGAAGAATCCTAGTGATAAAACATTCACAGTTTCACAAATAGATTACCAGTTATTTGGGGATGGACAACTAATAGGAACAGGAATGTACTCAACAGCAGATATTTCACTACCAGGTAGAGCTTTGTTTGTTTCAGGTGCAGAAGTTCCTTTGAAAAATATTTTTGTTTTAAAGAAATCAGGAGTGAATTCAGAAATTTATGAGGCTATGATAGATGATAAAATTACTGGTTTTAGTGCTGAAGGAAGTATTACTACTCAAACATCATGGAGTGAAACAGAAAAAGAATTCAAATCTGGTTATTGATTATAAAGTGGGCCGAGTGAGATTCGAACTCACGATCACCGCCGTGTCGAGGCGGTATCCTAACCAGCTAGACTACCGGCCCAATGAAGTACAAATCTAAAGGCTGGCATTATTAACGTTTAACAAAAGAAAGAGTGAATAAAAAGAACAAAGGCATGAAGTAGTTGACAAATAATTTTACTGAAGAGGAAAAAAAGGGGTTCTATAAGGCAATTTATTCAAGAAGGGATGTAAGATCTCATTTTACTTCAAAACCCATAGAAGATGAGATTTTATCAAAAATTTTACATGCAGCACATCATGCTCCATCAGTAGGATTTTCTCAACCGTGGAATTTTATTTTAATTAAAGATAATAAAACAAAAATGAAAATTAAAGAGTCATTTAAAGAAGAAAAAGAACGTTCATCACAATTAGTTGAAGAACCAAAGAAAACAAAATATCTTTCATTCAAATTAGAAGGGATTTCGGAATCGCCAGTTAATTTGTGTGTAACATACGATCCTACAAAATTTGGTCCATTTGTGATTGGTAGATCAAGTATTCCTGAAGCAGGAATTTACAGTGTATGTTGTGCTATCCAAAACTTATGGTTGTCAGCAAGAACAGAAGGTATAGGTCTTGGATGGGTAAGCATTCTATCAAATGACACACTAAAAGATGCATTAGAATTACCTGAACATGTTGTTCCAGTGGCATACTTATGTTTAGGATATGTTGATGATTTTGCAGAAAAACCAGATCTTGAAACTGCCGGTTGGTTACCAAGACTTGAATTAAAAGATGTTGTGTATTTTGAAAAATGGAATGACAAAGAAAACAAGGAATGGAAAACTATTCAAAAACTGATTAAAGATAACCTTGATTACGCTTAAATAATTTAGAGTATTTTTTTTTGCTGGGCTTGTAGCGCAGAGTCAATTTGACGCGCAACATGGATAGCGCAGTAGCCTCCTAAGTTACAGGTCGAGGGATCGAAGCCCTCCAAGCCCGTTTAATCATAACAGCAATGGAGATTTAAATACAGAAACAGATGGTTGGAGATATGAAAGTTGTAGTCATTTCCGGCAGTCCAAGAAAAACTGCCAATACGCAAATTATAATGAAATATGTTTTTGAATACATTAAATCAAAAAATGTAGATACAAAATTGATTAACTTATCAGAAGATGATATTGAATGCTATAAAGGATATGATATAGAATACAATCAAGTTACAAAGAATACAGCACAATACATAATGGATGCAGACGTTTGGATGATAGGAACACCAATCTATAATTCATTTTTTAGTTCTGCATTAAAAAATTTGTTTGAATATGTAGATTATAAGAAAACTGCTGGAAAAATTGCTGGAATAACAATCTTAGCTGCTGGAAATATTGGTTTTACTAATGTACAGACATTAATCACACAGTTATTATCATATTTTCGAGTGGTTGCAAATCCTAAAGCTGTTTTTCTCACTACAGATGTAATTTCTAATGATTCTGTATCAGATGCAGATGCACAAAATAGACTAAAAGAAATGATAGATGGAACGCTAGATATGGCTACAAAATTACGCCAAAATTAGAGTCTAAGTAAAACAATTTTGAAGATTTTGATATAATAATTTGAGTAAAGATAATCTCAATTTTTTATATTGTAGTTTTAATTCTGAATTAGGATTGAAAAGAATTACAATATTTTTAGGAATTAGATATGGTTAACTAGAACATATTTCTTGTAACATATTCAAAATTATTAAAAATCCATTTTATTACAATATTAAAATTCATTTTATCATTTACAAATTCTAATAAAATCATGTCAATGAAATATTTATTTGAAATATAGATTTCGTAACTCTACAGAGAAAATAATTAGAATTATCATGATTTTATATTAATTGATCAAATAGTAGAAAAATCAATACTAGTTTTATTATTTTTAAAAAAATTTTTCTAAATAATTCTATCATTTAAGATTTAAAGTGGAGTTTTCAAGATTAAATCTTAACTATAAAAGTAAAATATTATCATTGTGTAGAAATTATACTATTGAGTTCAAAAAAAGATCCTACTGAATTATGTTCATGTAAATGTCACTATGGTGGTGCTGTTAGTTGTCCTAGTTGTAAGAATAATCATGGGATAAAATGTTGTCATTGTAATGATTAAAATTATTTTCTTTTAGAAGCTAACATCTTTAGATTGGCCAATTCAGTTTTTAATGATTCAATCTGAACTAAAGTTTGTAGATTTGAAATTTCTTGGTTTAGTCTTTCAATTTCACTATCTTTTAGCTTTACGGATTCTTTGAGATTGTTTAATTCTAATGATAATTCATTTTGAATTTGTTTTATTTCTGAAATTCCCACTTGGCTTCCAATAGTTGTAGTCTGAACAGTTTGTGTATTACTCAAGCTTTTTTTTTCATTATGAGCATAGTTGTGCATGTAATCTGTACTTTTTTGGGAAATCCAGCAAACAATTGTTAAAAACCACGTAATTGGAACAGATATGATAAATACTAAATTTAGTATGGGTGCAAAATCCACAAAATATGGCCAAAGTCCTGTAAGTATTGCAGCAAAAACACCTGTAGATATAGTGGCTAAATGATTACCTAAATATCCCATAATCGTTTAAAAAATTCATTATTTATAACAGTAATGCTGAGTACCACAAAATAATATGATTAAAAAGAAAAAGGAGCCGATTTTATTCGTCTTCTTCAGAGGCAGTAGTTGGTTTAGGCATATCTGATTGTAAGATTTGGATTTTTTGCAAAAGTTCAGTTCTCAGATCTCTTGCAACTCTTCTTACTGTTGGTCTTGGAACACCAAGTTCGTCAACTACTTTGGTATAGATATCCTGCTTGTCGGTTACCCCTTTGTCAAGATAAGAATTAATTGCTTCTTTAATTATCGTGCTTTGGTTTGTACGATTCAATAGATTCTAAATTTTAACTGTTCTATATAAGACTATAACTTTTAGAATTTCAAAAAAATTATCATTTATGAAATTCAGATTTTTTACAAAATAAAAAAATAAAAATTTTCAAAGTCATCAAAAAATTATTCATCAACGAAATACGTACTTAGAGATATGGAATTTTCATTATAATTAAAATATCAACAAGAATTTTAAATTAAATTTCACAAAAGACTCTTATGATAAGACGATAAATTAATCCTGATGAGTACAGTAAATATAGAAACTAATTTTGGAAAGATATCATTTAAACTTCTACCTGAATTAGCACCTGAAACTGTTAGAAATTTTGAAAAATTATCAAAAGATGGATTCTATGATAATACTCTTTTTCATAGAGTGATTCCTGGATTTATGATTCAGGGAGGGGATCCAAATACAAAAACAGACAACAAAGGTTCATGGGGAATGGGAGGACCAGGTTATAACATAAAGGCTGAATTTAATTCAAGATCTCATTTACGAGGCATAGTTTCTATGGCTAGATCACAAGATCCGGATAGTGCAGGTTCACAATTTTTCATAGTCACATCTGATAGTGCATTTCTTGACAGACAATATACTGTATTTGGTGAGGTAACTGAAGGAATGGACGTTGCTGATAAAATTGTAAATCTTGAAAGAGACGGAAATGATTGTCCATTAGAAAAAGCACAAATGCTTCATGTAACTGTTGAATAAATGAATCTTAAGATTTTTGGATTTTTACTAGTATTGGTCATGATATCGGTTATTCCTACAGTTGATGCCCAAATTTTGTTGGGTGAAAAAGCTACGCAAAAATCAGTAGAAATTACAATAAATTCAGATGGTGATGTTCATGTCAAACATATTGTTGCTTCATCAAATTTGCCAAAGCAACTTGAATTAGTATATGGAACAGTTTCAAATATTACAGTAACAAATGAACTTGGAGAAAAAAAGCAGTTTTCAGTGATTGGAGAAAATACAGGATTAATGGTTTTACCATCAGAAGAAGATTCAATAGTTGAATATGATCTTGAGCATGCAATTTCTAAAATAGATGGAGTTTGGACATGGAGTTTTAGATATCTTGAAACCACTTCTTTTATTTTACCTAAAGAAGCTGATTTAATCTTCGCTAATGATAGACCGGTGTATCTAGATGAGAAAAAAGGAATTACATGTCATGGATGTCAGATGGTTTTAGAATATTCAATTGATGAACCAAAAACTTTTGAAAATGTAAAATGGGAAGATAAAGAATTTGTAGTAGAAATTAGAAGTCATTCAAGCATTGAAAAATTTGCTTTTGATCAACCGTCAAAAAGTATTACTTTTGATGTATCTGAAAAAAATAGATTCATAACTACAATTATCCCCCTAGAATTATTGTGGGGGCCATATGCAGTATTTCACAATGATGAAAAAATTTTCTTTCATGAATATATCAATAATGGAACTCATGTATGGCTTAACATAAAACCTGAAACAACTGGAGAAGTAACAATTATTGGAACAACTGTAGTTCCTGAATTTCCAATCATCGCTCCATTAGCAGTAGGATTTTTGATGGTTTTTGTTATCCCTCTACTAAGAAAAGTTAATCTCCACTAGATCCACAAGAACAGAAACCATACTCATCAATTCTAACATCACAAACTGGGCATTTTTCTCCATAATCCACTTCCCATGGCTCTTTTCCAAAAAGCTTGAAATGATCATCAATTTCTATAGGTATATCTCGTTTCTTTTCCAATGATTTGTATAGGTAAATCAACTATACATCAATATCGGAAAAAGCATGAAAATTGAATGTGGCTGTCATTGTATAAAGTGTAAAAGCACAGATCTTGAATCCAACAAAATTGGAGAGCCTGAGAAGGATGGATATTTTGATATGCACCATACATGTAACCAGTGCAATACACATTTTGATCATTTAGAAGGTGAAACTTTTTCAAATTGTGAAAAATGTAATTTTTCTAGTTAGCTAATAATGATTCTTCAACAAAATATTGTGTTCTATTTTCATGAGAATTTTTCATGATTTCTTTATTTGATGCCATTTTAGCTAAAGCTTTTGAAACATCCAATGGGCTTGTAGCCCATCCATATTCTCTAAGCTGTTGAACGGTTTCAGTAACTGTTCTTGGTGAATCAAAAAACTTGCTTGTTTCTAAAATTCGTAATTTTGATTTAATTTCATTTGAGGAAATGTATGTTGGATCATCAAATTCTGGTTCATTTGCTTCAGCATCATCCAAATATTCCAAACCATATTGAGTTGGTTGTTCAGTTTCAGGTATTTTTGTTTCAGGTTCAGTCTCATACACAATTTTTGCTTGGTTTTCTGGCAAGTGTTTGGAAATTTTCTCTACAATTTCACTCAAAGTGTCATTATCAACATAGAAATCTCTAGAATCAACCTCAATTTCGTTCTCTCCTAGCTTGAGTTTTATTCTAGCCATTAAGAAATAATTATTGAATTTTGATTTATTCTGTTAGCTCTAAGGAGCTTTAAGATTAGATCAAAACTTTTACACAATTTATTGGGATTTTTTTCCTTTTGAGTTAAAATGTAATCTTGTAATAATCAGCCATGAAATCATCTAAAAAGGGCGGTCTAATCGTTCTCTTTGTATTAGGCATGAGTATTTTTGGATATTCACAGTATGCTTCAGCATCACAAATAGGTGTAAGTATTGCTCAAAGTGAATTATTAAACGAAGATGAAACAATTTCGAATTATATGGTAGAATTACAGTTTGAAAATCCATCTTTGCTAATTCTGACAGCTGGTGAAACAGAATTTTTTGTAATTGTAAATGATGAAATGATAGGTAAAGGAAAATTAGATCCATTCACATTACAACCATTAGATAGTAGTTATGTAAAAGGTACATTTCATACAAATTCCAACAATTTAGAATCTGAATCAGTAAAGATTACAGGTGTAACAAAATATGATTTATTGATTACATCAATTGATGTTCCATTTGTATATTATCCAACAGAAGAACAAGCAAGAGAATTTATACATCAAAACTAGTTTCTTTTTTGATGTTAACTGTTTTTGGTTCTACAGCATTAGATACAATTCGAACACCTAAAAAAACATTAAAAAATGTTTTAGGTGGTGCTGCCACTTTTGCTGCAATTTCAGCAAGCAATTTTGTCAATACAGGGCTAATAGCTGTCGTAGGTAAAGATTTTCCAAAACAACATCACAGTGTTCTATCCAGACATTTAGATTTACAAGGATTAACAATTAAGGATGGTAAAACATTTCGTTATGATGGAAAATATGATAATACACTAAGTACCAGATCAACTTTAAAAACTGAATTAAACGTACTTGAAGATTTTAAACCATCAGTACCAGAAGATTATAGAAAATCTCAGTTTGTATATCTTGCAAATAATGATCCAGAGCAAAATACAGCCCTAATCAAAGAATTTGATAAGGTAAAATTTTCTATGTGTGACACCATAGATTTTTGGATCTCAACTAAACGTGATGCAGTTATTAAAATGATAAAAGCTGTTGATGCAGTCGTAATTAATGACGAAGAAGCTAAGCTATTAACAAAAGAATTCAATTTGATTAAATGTGCAAAAAAAATGATGAAATGGGGAGCAAAATATGTCATTATCAAGAAAGGTGAACATGGATCTTTGATGTTTTATGATGATGTTATTTTTCCAACCGCTGGTTTTTCTTTAGAAGATGTAGTAGATCCTACTGGAGCAGGAGATTCTTTTGCAGGTGCAATGATAGGTTATCTTGCAAGTAAAAAATCTACAAGTATGTCGGAGATCAAAAAAGCAGTAGTTTATGGAAACGTATTAGGTTCTTTTGCAGTTGAAAAATATGGTTTAGACGGATTGTTAAAGATCAAAAATGATGATATTTCAAAACGAGTTAAAATGTATGAAAAAATGATCCGTTTCTAAAAAGACTTAAGTTCAATTATTTCTCAAATCAATTTATCATTGACGCAAGAAATATCTGAAGATAGACTAGAAACAATTTTCAAGCTTCAAAAAGGTCTTTCAGAAATGATGAAATTAGATAGATATCCTAAAGATTCTGAGGGGAGGGTATCAGCTCTATCTACTGCAATTATGCATGAAGCAGTAGAACTACAAAGAACAACTAATTGGAAATGGTGGAAAACACCAACTGAATTTAATGAAGTTGAAGCTAGAGAAGAATTAATTGACATATGGCACTTTGTTGTACAGGCATCACTTGAACTAAATCTTTCACCTGATGATATTGTTGCAGAATACAAAAAGAAAAATGAAATTAATAGAGAAAGGCAGAAAAACGGATACTAGAAAAGTTTAATTTTATTTAGAATTGTTTCATAATCAATTTCATTAATTAAATTTACAAGAATGATGTTTTTTTGAAAATATCTGATCTTAGAATGAGATGTTGTAAGATATGGATTAGGACTAGTTGAATTAATTATCCTATTATTTTTATCAATTCCATTTCTATGTAATTGGAATAATGAGTGACCAGATTTATGACCCCAAACCTCTTTTCCACAGACTATGATAGTTGTGATTTTTTGATTTTTATTAACATATTCAATAATTGAATCAATTCCTTTATTCTCAGAAAGCAATCTACCTGCAATAGAGATATGATTTAGAATTTCTGGATTTGCAAATTTTTTGAGTAAATCTATGCTTGAAAGTGTACAAACTGCTATTTCAGAATCCGGATTTCCATTGAAATATTCTTCAGATATTGGTAGGATTACCTTACAAAGTTCTCCTATTGCCTCACCAATTAAATTCAGAGTATATCACGCATAGTTTTTGCTATAAATTCAATATTTTTTTGTGAAACTTTTGGATGAATTGGCAATGAAATAACATGGGATGCTGCCCAATCAGTAATAGGGAGTTTTGTTGTTAGTTTGTAAAATGGAGTTTTATGAACTGGTGTTGGATAGTATGATGCTGCGCCAATTCCTTTTTCATTTAGTTTCTTTAAAATTTTATTACGTTTTTCAGTTGCAATTGTATAAAGATACCAGTTAACGTTTTCATTTTTTCGTTGATGAGGAAGTATAATATCAAGATTAGAAATTAATTCTGATAGTAGTTCTGCATTTTTTTTTCTCAGTTTCAAAAAGTTTGGAAGTTTTTTCATTTGAATAGTTGCAATAGCTGCATTAATTTCAGGCAATCGTAAATTTAGTCCAAATATTTTTGTATCATATCCATGAATCATTCCATGATTTCTAATCATCAATAATTTGTCTCTAAGTTTTTTACTGTTAGTTACAATGAAACCACCTTCACCTGAAGTCATGACTTTTGCAGGATACATACTGTAACATCCCATTTCAAAGAAAGTTCCAGTGTGTTTTTTTCTATATGTAGTACCTAATGATTGAGCAGAATCTTCAATGATTGGAATATTATATTTTTTAGAAATTTCTGATAGTCTTTCTATATGTACAGCATTTCCATAAAGATGAACAGGAATTATTGCTTTAGTTTTTTTTGAAATTTTTTTTTCTAAGTCATCTGGATCAATTGTATAATTTTCTTTAAGAATATCAACAAAAATGGGTTTTGCTCCAGTTGATACAACTGCATTTGCAGTAGCTACAAAAGTAAATGATGGAACTAAAACCTCATCGCCATGTTTAATGTCCAATGCATAAAGTGCTGCTTGTAATGCAGCAGTACCAGAATTTACTGCAATGGCATATTTTGATTTTACAAAAGAAGTTGCTGATTTTTCAAACTCTTGAACAAATTTACCACCTTGATTAGCAGATGATGTCAAAGCACCATTTTTTAAGATTGAAGTAACTACAGATATCTCCTCTTTACCTACAAATGGAATGTTAATTGGAATATTCAACAGTAATGCTGTTTATATCTGGTCTATAAATCTCGTTACAGAAACATGAATTTTTATATTTCAAAATTTGGCAAACGGCATTATGAAACCACGCCATCTTGAAAAAACAGATTCAGGATACAAAGTATATCTGTACATTTTCTATATTTGTGGATTCATCATGGTATCATCTCTAGTTTTTGGTGTCTATGTAACTATGGTAGAATGGATTGAAAATGGAACTTATGTTATGGGGGAGACAATTCATAATACAACAATTCCATTTGAAAATTTTGCTAGAGTCTCAACATGGATATTTTTCTCTACAATAATTGGATGGTATTGCGTATCAAGAATTGGTTGGAGAAGAACTGCCGGAGATAAAATTGTTGGAACAAAAATGGCATTACTTCAATTAATGTTGTTAGGATTCTCAATCATTTCACTGTATGAGGTATTATACAATTTTACAGTACTTAATGCACAGATGACTGCAGGAATTGTAAATGGAATAGTTCCAGACATCGATAAGTTATCAGTTGCGTATCCAGATCCTGATAGGCCATGGAATTTAGTTTTTGCAACCAAAGTATTTCTTGCAGCATT
>JBHHVV010000013.1:0-27927 GCA_046754445.1 Candidatus Nitrosopumilus sp. | reverse complement strand
ATCTTGAACCTCTATCATTCCTAGAATATCTTGAACCTCTATCATCTCTGGAATATCTTGAACCTCTATCATTCCTAGAATATCTTGAACCTCTATCATCTCTGGAATAACTATTATTTCTTGAATCATCTGGTTTGTTTTGTCTGAAACAATCATTACAGTAAACAGGTCTATCAGTTCTTGGGACAAATGGAACTGTACATTCAGTTCCACAATCAGCACATGTTACAGTTGCAGATTCTTCTCTTCTATCATCTCTGGAATATCTTGAACCTCTATCATTCCTAGAATATCTAAAAGAACTAGATATTTTATTTTCTCGCCTTGAATTTCTTCCATCTGTTTTTCCATCGGAATACTTTGATTTGTAAAGTTCCATTGATAGAGAATTTAAGATCAATTGATTATAGATACCTTGAGCTTGAATTTGTGCCTAGAAGAAGAAAATCATGTTAAACTAGTGATTTATCCATTTCAGTTGACATTATTTCTTGAACTTTTAGAAAATAAAGTTTTGTAGAATAAGGCATTTCATCTAAATTATTGTCAACTGCTATCATAAAATATCTAACAGCACGTTTTGAAATATCCAAATTAAATTTCATTGAAAGGATAGGATCTTGATGAACCTTAATTTTCTCTTCAAGCCATGGAGGTGCCATCTCAATTGTTTCTTTGATAATTTTATCATACCAGTAAGAGAGATTTTGGGGATGAAGCCCTTGCTTTAGATTAGAAACATCAGTATTAATTTTTTTTATCATATGATTGATTATTGCCATGAGGATTAATCCTCTAATTTTGTTTTATTCGAATTACTCAAAGTTAGACAAGCTGTTAGTCAATTGATAACAAGTTTCCATCAGAATCAATTTCTGAGTTTTTGATTCTAGTAGTAGATACTCTTGTGCCATCTTTTGCCAAAAACATCGGAACTATAATAGTTTGAACGGGAGGAAGTTGTTTTTTTGCTCTTAATTCATTTAGAACATATCCTTGATTTCGGGTTTCATCACTGACAATTAATGCTTCAACTCCTTTTTCCAAAACAGCTGGTCCAAAATCATTATCTAGCTTACTAATTACAAAAGATGTATTTGAAAACTCTTTTGAAATGACTGATGTTAAATTTTCAAGGCGTTGTTCATATTTGTTAGTTAGAATTTTTCCTTTTTTCGTGGCAAATTCATCACTGGTTAACCCAATGATTACTTTGTCTGAAATATCAAATGCATTTGAAAGGAGAGTTAGATGACCTTTGTGAATTATATCAAATGTTCCACCCATGGCAACAAGAGAAAATTCCGACATGCATATCTATAGAATTCTTTGAAAATAAATCTACTAGTTTACAAGAATTAGAACAAATGGGCCTTGTTCTGATATTGGAATGTTGTTTCTATCCCAAACAAATGTTTCAATGAAAAACAAGCCACTTTTTTCAGGAATCCAATCTATAGATTGAGATTGAGGTCCAGTTCCAATAAATCTACCATCATATTTTCCAATAAATTCAACTTTTGATGTTTCTGATTCCTTGATTTGAACATAGTATGAATATGGAGTTTCGTTGGTACTTTGCTCTTCAGAAAATTGTATCATAGTTTGACTTTCAATGTTTACTGTTGAACCTACTTTAAGTTCTGATAGTTTGTTATTCATCGAATCTTTTACAGACACATTAGAAATGGAAACTAATTTTGTAATAGGTTGAGGTTCAGGGATTTTTATATCAACAAAATCAGAATAGAAGATGTTAGATTCTGCAAATAATAAAAATCCTACTGCTCTAGAATCAATTTTTTCATCAAGGCTAAAAGTAACTTCAGCATTTGGAGCTACATTACCAAGTTCTATTGTAGAGACTCCCAGAATTCGAGGAGGCACAAATCCATCGTAAAATGCAAGATAAACATTGGTATCAGAATTTGGAGCACCTCTATTTTGTAAAACTCCTGAAAATCTAAATGAAGAATCCAAAGATACTTCACTAGAATAAACTGATAATCCCTTTTGTTTTTCTACTGAAGAATCAAATCCCAAAAGAGAGACAGAGGCCTGTGTAATGTCTGGATTAGGAATAGAAGAACGTATGATAAACGGAGATTGTCCGTTTGGAGGAATTACTTCAAGAGTTGAGCGTCCTTGAGTTATTTCAATAGGATTAGGATCAAAATCATCATAGAATTTGACTTGAATTTGAACATTGGTTACTGGGGTAAGTGAGTTATTATTTTCTACAGCTCCTACTACAACAGTAAATCCATCAGAATCCTGATAAACAAAAGGAGTTTCATTTTTTAGAGATACAGACAATGTTGGGGCATTATCGTAATATTCCTGAGAGAATGATTGTGTAAAAGGAACTAAAAGTAAAGTCATGAGGATGGTTAGAATAATTTTCTGCATCAAACTTCTTTACGCTAGGAGATTAATTTCGTGTAACATATCATATAGTGAACAAGAAAGGTAACAACGTTTAACCCAGTTTAGACTGGGTGAGTAAATAATAAAAAGAAATTAAAATAGATGTAAGATTTTATTTTCTCTTTGCGGTAATTGCTAACCAGTAAATTAAACCTGGTGCTAAACCTACAATGAGTGGAATGAATACCGGCCATCCATCTGCTGCGCTTGTCATATGAAAAAACTGAAACTTGTCCTATTTAAATCCATTTAGGAGTCTGAAATTCAGCATAGATCGGTGGTTAAAAGTGGACCGGACGGAATTTGAATCCGTGACCCCCCGCGTGCAAGGCGGGTATACTACCAGGCTATACTACCGGCCCACACGAAGGATGGACAATGTGTGGATTTTAATTGTTGTCTTCTTGGCAAGAATTTTATTTGAAAACACGATTCTCTATTCATGGTACTTTTAGAATCACAAATCAAACTAAAGGCAGGAGATACTGCACCAGATTTTGAACTATTGGGAATTGATGATGCAAAGCATTCTCTAAATGATTATTCCAATTACAAAGGGATCTTGGTAATTTTCATGTGTAATCACTGTCCATATGTAAAAGCAAAAGTTGATGCGATAAATGAATTATATGAAAAATTTGGAAAAGAAATTGCAATAATTGGAATTAACAGTAATGATTCAACTGATTATCCAGAAGATAGTTTTGACGCAATGAAGCAAACAGCAAATGAGAAGGGATTTGGATTTGATTATTTAGTAGATGAAACACAAGAGGTTGCAAAAAAATATGGTGCAATGTGTACTCCAGATCCATTTTTGTTCAATGCTCAAAAACAATTAGTTTTTCATGGCAAGATTGATAATGCCATGAAACCAGATGATGAAGCTACTGAGAAGACAATGATTAACAACATGCAAAAATTATTGTCTGGAGAAAAAATTGAAAATGATTTTGACCCATCAATTGGCTGTTCAATCAAGTGGAAAGAAAATTAAACTTAAATGACTCTAGCCTAGAGAATTGTTCGTGGGCTCGTAGCTCAGCTTGGCTGGAGCGTTCGACTGATAATCGAAAGGTCATGAGTTCGAATCTCATCGGGCCCATTTTTCATCATTTTAAATTCCTAGAGACAGTTTGAGACCATTGTAGTATTTCATCCAGTTTTTCAGAGAGTAGATCTGCGACAATTTTTGTTTTTTTGGATGTTTTTCCACAAAGGACTAATTTCATATTTTTTCCAGATTTTTCTTTTATTGGATTTATAGAATCTGCAAAAAAGTTTAGGCCTTCATCAGTTTGAGAAAAGACAACAATTAACAAAACTCCAGGTTTTTGTTTCCATATTTTTCCAATCAACTTTTGAAGATCAAGATCAAACAACACATCGATTGCATATGACATATCCCCTAAATGAGAAACTTTCCAGCCATCAGAATGGTATGCGGCAGAGGCAGCTTCTGAGACTAAAATACTTTGAGCATCAGCTGCCATTACTACTACATTCTTTTTTGGATTTGAAACAATCGGTGTTTGATTAAAGATTTGTAATGATTTTGAAATAGTGTTTCTGAGCAGATTTTGTTCTGCAGTTCCAATTTTTCCGTCATCATACAATTTTTTCACATGTTCAATTGCAGGAAAAATCACTTCAAGAATTAAACGATTAATTGATGCTCCAGAATGTAGACAGTTTTGAATCAAAGAGCAAGCTTGATAATCAGTGCCCTTTACCAAATATTCAAGAAATTGAGGTGCCACCTTGAAATAATCATCAGGGAAGTTAAATGACTCTTGGCCAGGTTCTAAAAACCACAATGTGATATTGCCAATATTTTTTTGTCGGAGTAATCCTTCAACTGCAAAAACTTTGAGATACTTTGACATTGTAATTCTGTTAACTCCAGCTTTTTCAGAAATCTCAACTCCAGACATTCCACTGTCAGAATCCTCTAAAATGGAAATTAGTTTTTCTCGAATCTCTTCAGTGGAATAGCCTTTACCCATATTGCTTTAGGAGAAAGCTATTCTATAAAGACTAATTTTGATTTGTGCAGGCTAGAAATTTTTTAAAATGGTGCTGTCCAAAATTCACTACAAGGTATCATATTCTTAGCCAACCAATTCACCCCCATGCCTGAATATGATAACTGAAATATGTCACGACTCTTGACTGAGAGAAAATGTCCCACTCATTTGACAGCACCTTTAAAATAAAACGTTATATACTTGGGTACTTTATTGTACGGTAAGGAAAAGTAAAATGCCAAAAGCTGGATTCAAATCAATCACCGTTTCAGAAACTGTTTATGATAAATTCCATGAAGTTTATCAAAAGAGTAAAGACGATCTTACAATGAAAGGGGTCAACAGCTTTTCAGGTTATGTAACTTACATGTTAGAGGAGATGATGCAAAAGGACAAGACCTTTGCAAGATATGCTCCAAAGATAGAAAAAATTTCAGTCGATGATGATCGTGTAATTCTCAAAGATAATATCAAAAATAGAATTGCAGAAGTTGCAGTTCAAAAAGGAGAATTGTTCTGTCAGCTCTGTGATGAAAAAGATTGTGTTCACGTTGGCTTTGTTTTCTCACTTCCAGATGTTTATGAAGTCCTAAACGCTAGAGGAATCAAACATCCAAAATAGAGTAGTGGAGGAGGTGGGATTTGAACCCACGAACTCCTGAGAGACAGGATCACCCATTATTTGATCTTAAGTCCTGCATGTCCAAAAGCACAGAGTGCTTACTTTGGCCAGGCTTGATTACTCCTCCAAAAGGGTAAAAATCTGTGTGAAATTTAACAGTTTAGAGAGTTTCCTGCAAGAATGAAGAATTATAAGGATTTTCTGCAGGGTGAATTTATGCTTCGGTAGCTCAGTCTGGTAGAGCGTTACATTGGTAATGTAAAGGTCACGGGTTCAGATCCCGTTCGAAGCTTCTTAATTTCTAATTCTTCAATCTGATGTGTTAATCTAAATTTTCATTAATTTACGAAATTTGTATTTAAGCTATTCTGAGACTCGTAAAAAGTTAGTTCCAAATCAAATTATTTTATCTAAAGTACAGTTAATGATTTTTGCAATAACTATCATTGAAACAAGTATACAGCCAAATCGCAACTACTCCAAAACCATTTGTAAAATGGGCAGGTGGCAAACGTCAACTAATTCCTATTCTAAATGAAAATCTTCCAAAATCCTTTGGAACATATTATGAGCCATTTTTGGGTGGGGGTGCATTACTGTTCCATATACTTACTGATAGAAATTCTCAAAAATGCAATATCTCAGATTTGAACTCTGATCTAGTTTTGACATATACTACAATCCGAGACAAAATAGATGGGCTAATATCATCTCTAAAAAATCACGAAAAAAATTATCAAAAAGATTCAAAATCATACTATTATTCGGTTAGAGAATCCAACCCTAGAAGCGAAATTGAAAAAACATCAAGATTGCTATTTTTGAATAGGACCTGCTTTAATGGATTGTATAGAGTAAACAGTAAAGGAAGATTCAATGTACCTCTAGGTAGATACACAAATCCCAATATTGTTAACGAGGAAAATCTACGTTCAGTTAGTGCCATTTTGCATTCAAGTAAAGTTGCAATCAAATGCAGGGATTTTGAATCAGTACTACGAGACGCAAAAAAAGGTGATCTAGTATACTTTGATCCTCCTTACCAACCAGTTAGTCAAACTGCCAACTTTACAAGTTATACTAACAAGAGTTTCACATATGAGGATCTTGATAGACTTGCCGAACTTTGTTTGAAATTAGATTCCAAAGGATGCAAAGTTTTATTGTCAAATTCTGATTCTAAAGAAGTTGCAGAAATTTTCTCAGACAAACCTTGGAAGATAAATAAAATTCAAGCAAACCGTTCTATCAATTCAAATTCTAAAAAACGAACTGGTCACTTTGAATTATTAATAAAAAATTATTAGCGAAATTCAAAAAATATTTTCTAAAATTTCATTTTACAAATTGTTCAATTCCATGTAAAAAGGTGCAATCCACTATCACTACCTAATTTTTTTGTAAAAAATAAATCTGGATCGAAATGTAGAGAGTTCTCTAAGAGAAAATAATAAAATGAAAAGGAAAAGGTTGGGTTTTTAGTCCCACTTTGACCAAGCGGCCATCCACCTGTAAGTCCAAGTGTTCAGTTTACAACCTAATGCTGCAAATGTACATGCCAAAACTGCACCTGCACCTGCACCGAGAGCAACTGGGCTGTTATAGAACTTACCTACTTGCGGTTCTATCGGTGTCATGTATGGTGGCAATGTTGGTCTTGGATACTTGAATGCCGTTTCAAGTGGGTCTGCTACTGTTATCAGGTTTACCATGTTGAACAACGGTAAAGACATTCCTACTAGTACGCCTCCGAACAGTATCAAGGAGTGCTTGTTCTTCTTTGTTGCCCAGTATACCAAGTCCAACAGCATTGCTGATGGCAACCAAACTGGAACTACAATGAAGTCATATGGGTATCCGAGTGAAAACCATGCGGCTTTTGCTACCCATGTGTATACTGTCATAATAAGGCCATAATACGTTGCTGTGCCTGGAACGCCTGTAAATGTAAGGTAATATGTTGCACCTACAATAAGCATCAACGTTTGCGATATTGAGAATACCGTGTACGAGGTCCAAGCCCAGTCAGTGTAGAAGATGTAGTCTCCTGCATTAATTGTTAACAGTGTTGAGTTAACTGCAACTACTACTATGAATAAGTAGTGGGTACATCGTCTTAACCAGACCATATGAAGTTGAAGAAACGGTCAGTATATAAAATTTTAGAGTGTGATGAAGATCGTTGTTTTTAACTAAAACAAAGAGACGATTTGATTTGAAAATAATGAAAAAAGAGCAGTAAAATCTCTTTTTTTAATTAAAATGAAAAAGAAGTGTGTGCTGAAGGAGTTTCCTTCGGATTACCAACCAACGAACATTGATACAAATAGTACGAATACTACTGCACCAGCAACACTAGCACCAATAATGCCATTGCTGTTTTTGTTGGAACCTTCTTCCATGACTTTAACACAGAAGATGTAACCTATTGCCTCAATGATTGTAAGTACGATGAATGCAAAGTGACCACTTGCTGTTGGATATGCCCATGGATAATAGAAGTATCCTGCTGCAGTACCACCAAAAGTAGCAATCAATGCTGCCCAGAATGAAATTGTAATCATACCGGTCATGTTTTCAACGCGTTTTCCAATCATTCGTTCTATATCAGCGCTACCAGCTCCGCCGCCACCGCCAGAACCGAATCCTTTTGGAAGAGTCATTATGGAATTATTCTGATTCAGAATCCTTTTAAGTCTTTCTTAAACTGGAAGACTAGTACGATCTACGTCTTTTTTTAAAAATAAGAAAAAAGTGTGCTTTTGCACATTTTGTCTATGGAATTGATCTACTGTACAATTTGCCTTCTAAAGCCATCTTGTACATTTCTGCAACATATGGGTTCTCACCTGGAGTTTCTGCACCTAGTTCTACGAGTCTAGCATATACTCTGACTACGTATGCAAGTGCTCCCATGAATGCTACTACAACACCCATGTTAAACATCCAGTGGTTTGGAACCGCAAAGATTTCTTCTACAAACCAGAAATGCCACATCTCATTGACTCCAATTGTAAACATAGTTGCAAGGTAACCAAGAATGGTCATCTTCAAACCTGTGTTCATTGAATTATTTGGACCTCTGAGAACTGGAACTTTTCTATCATAGATTGCTGCTGCTCCCCATCCAAGTGGTAATGTAATGAAGTGGGAATACAACCACCAGTGTGCTGGTGTAAATGCACTATCTCTGATAGAAGTCTGGTGTAGAGAACCATCAACGAAGTTATCTACTTCGACTGATGCTGCAGTGGATCCCATAGCAATAACGATGAGCCAGATTTTCTTTAGTCTCTGAATCTCAACTTCTTTTGGGATTAATGCGGGCATCTGTGCCATGTTAACAATCATGCGAATTCGGAATATAAAGTAAGAGTTTAAGAAGTAGTAATTTTTTATCAAATTTTTTGTTATTTTTTTATAAAACAATAAAAATAATTTATACTCAATAGGTTAAAATGAAATAATTATAACACTATTTTTCTATTTTTAATGTTAATCATCAATGATTAACATTCAATAAACGTCGATCCTCGTAATGAAGGTAAAACATATAACGACGTGTATTATCTTTCTGAATATTAGGGATAACTATGGTCGAAAAAAGAATTTTCGTATTTGGACTTGCTGTAGTACTTGCACTAGGAACTTTAGGTTTCAACTGGGTTGAATCCATTCTTCCAACTGCAGATGCACACGGTGTCCAAGCACAACTCCAGAGTCGTTTCATCAGAATTGAAGATGAAACCTTCAACAGACAATCCCTACAAACTGGCGAAACCTTGACACTTCAAGGAACACTAGTCAGTCTTGTAGAAAGAGACCTTAGAGGATGGATATCCATTTTCTCAGAGTCAACCAACGCTGGTAATAGATGGGAAATGTTGGCAAGAGATCCACCAGGAAACGTCTTTGACATTTCAGGTAACTCCGTCATCGATTACTCATTATCAGCAAAAGCACTTGAACCAGGTGTTTACCATGTACACACCCAACTTAATGTTGCTAAAGTCGGTCCAGGACTCGGTCCAGGTCAAACAGTAGTTGTTGAAGGAGAACCAATTATCAAACCAATTCCATATACCAACATTGCATATCAATCAATCATTATTGGCGTTGGATATGTTATTACGTTTGCAACACGACCCTGGCAAGTAATCTAAAACCCAACCTTTCCTTTTCATTTTATTATCATTCCCTACGATTAGCGTAAGTTTTCAAACCAAGTTTTATCCTATAGAAAACTGTAAGAAAAATGTGCTAAGTTTCAAGATTATCAAATTAGATATTTTTCAAAGTTATTTTTTTGGAGAAGTAGATTTTCGCTCTGACAAATACAAAATAAACATTCAAAATCAAAGAAGAGGAAAAGTGTTAAAACTACCATTTGAGATCAAATCAAAAAAAGAGAAAATCATAGTCAGACTAACAGGACCAAATGACTTGTTTGTAGAAGATTATCTTCCATACCAAGGAGAATCAGAATGGTTAGAGATTGACTCTGATGAGATTACTTACTTTCTTGCAGACCATCAAGACCAATGTGATACGATTGAAATTGTGTATGAATAAGAGAAAGGACTTTAAGGAATCCAACTAGAAGCACCATATGATTTGGCCCGGTACCAGTGATCCGTATAAAAGAAAAAAGACAATAAAATTTCTCATCATTACTGCCATTATTGGTGCCGGAGCAGCAGCTGCTAGTTCTACTATTCAGAATGTAGCCAGTTCAGATAATCCATTAAAAGCATGTATTAACGATAGAGAAACACCATACAAAATCAAGGCAACATTAGAATTGATTATTGATGGTCACAAAGCAGACATTCCTGCCAATATTGGATTAAACGAAGGTGGGTGTCATAGGACTATGTACACTCTTACTGATGACGGTACAATTTATGCAGAGTGGGAAGAAGAATATCCATTTGAAATAGGTCACTTTTTGTGGATGTGGGATTTTCCACTAAGAGATATGGATCAGAGTAAATCTACAATTTACGTAAATGGAAAAGAATCCCCACATTTCATAAATCATCCATTGCAGGATGGATACCATTACAAAGCAGTATTTACATCCAAGGATTACGATACATCCAAAGATACAGATTATCTGCCTCCTGAAAATTAGTAGTTGCAGACTTTGTAAAAAATAGAATTTTAAAAAATGAAAAATGCATAGCAAAATCTAAGAGATTTTAAAAATAATGAAAAGAAGAAAGGAAGTAATTTTACCAGTATTTACCGTTGTCTGGAATCAGACCAATGCCTTCTCTTTCAAAGTGTCTGTCCAACTCATCAACCCATCTCTCACGGTTGTCTTTGTAAGCCCATCCGTGTACACGTAACCAGAATGAGATAATTCCAAGGAGGAATATTGTGAACATCATGGTTCCGAAGATGTAAATCATTACATCATAGAATAATGGATCATAGTTTGGTCCTAGTTGTCCTGTAAGTGATGACAGGATGCTAAGGAAAGTTCCTACGATAGGAGTCATGATAAAATGGCTCTATTTGTGCGATATATACATTTCTTTTATTATCAGAAAGTACGAGATCAGTATCCACTAAGAGATCATAATAAAATAAGAGAAAAGTGAGGTTTGCTTATCCTCTACCCATTGCGGCGTATTTGCCAGATCTGCTTCTAATAAAGAAGGCACCTGCAATACCGCCAAAGACTGCACCTGCAATAACTGATGCACCAATTACACCACCTGCGTCAAGATATGGAGTTCCTGAACCTGATGCTGGATTTGCTTCAGCTGATTCAATTCTTCGTCTTTGAAGTTCAAGTGCTTCCTCTAAGGTATAAGAACCGGTTTCTCCTTTATCACCAACATTTCCCATGTACTGTGCAAATGCTACTACATTATCTGCATAGTAACCCATGGTGAATATTACAGCGACTAAGGATGCTGTTAATAGTACTTTTGAATTCATACTGTTTACCTGTTCATTTTTGGTGCCAGTGACTTATTTAACCTTTATTCTGAACTCCAAATTTCGATATAATGTACGAGATCAGTAAAGTAACGTTTAATTCTGTTCTTTAATCAGCCAAGTCATGGGACGAATGCATACTCACAGACATGGAAAGTCACATTCCATTAGACCAGCTACAGTTCGTGCGCCTTCTTGGATTTCACAAAGTCCTACAGAAATTGAGGGATTAGTAGTGAAATATTCTAAAGATGGTCTAACTCCAAGTCAAATTGGAATTAAACTAAGAGATCAACATTCAATTCCATTAATCAAACCAATCACCAAAAAAAGCATGGGTCAAATTCTTGAAGAAAATGATTTGAAAGCAGAGATGCCAGAAGATCTTGAAAATATTGTCAAAAAAGCAGTCGGTCTTCAAAAACACCTAAAGGAAAACAAAGGAGACAATAGAAACGTCAGATCTTTGGAATTAATTGAAGCCAAAGTTCACAGACTATCTGTTTACTACAAAAGGATTGGAAGAATTCCTAGTACTTGGAAATATAAATCCGTGGTTGCTCAATTAGAGTAATGACAAAATCGCTTGATGAGTCACTGTCATATTTCAAAGACAAAATTTCAGATTGCATAAAATCTAAAAAATCGATTTTTGTAACAACACACATTGATTGTGATGGACTAACATCAGGGAGTATTGTTACTAAAGCCCTAATTAGAGCGGGTGCCAAATGTACTGTTAGAACATCTAAAGAATTCAGCAAAAATATTGTAGAATCCTTCAAATCAGATTCTCGTGATTTTCACATCGTAACAGATCTTGGAGGAGGTTTTGCAAAGGAGATGGATAATAGTCTAGGGGATGATTGGATTGTTTTAGACCACCATCAAATTCCAGATGAGGAATTAGATAATCAAAATGTCATCAATGCATGGAAATATGATATTGACGGAGGAGTTGAAATTTGTGCAGGAGGAATGTCATATCTTGCATCTATGGCCATGGATGAAAGAAATTCAGATTTGTCTGCGATAGCAGTAGTTTCAGCATTAGGAGATAGACAAGATCAAGGAGAAAGAAAATCATTTACTGGTAAGAATTTTGAGATTGCAAATATAGCCAAGGAAGAAGGTTTAGTAGATATTGATTTAGATTTACTCCTAGTCGGAAGAGAAACCAGGCCACTTCCAGATGCTCTTGCATTTACATCCCAACCATTTATCGAAGGTTTGACATGGAATAGAGATGCTTGTCTTTCTCTTCTAAATTCATCAGGAATTCAGTTAAAAGATGAGGGAAGATGGAGAGTTCCTGCAGAATTAAATGAGGAAGAAAAAAGACAAGTAATTGAATCAATTACAAAATTTACATCGGGTAAAAATGCTACTGAGATAATGTCAGAATTAATTGGATATACATATACATTTCCAAGAGAAGATAACAGAAGTTTCTTACGAGATGGAAGAGAATTTTCAACTATGCTAAACTCATGTGGAAGAATAAATCGTGCAGGAGTTGGAATGGCTGTATGTATGGGAGACAGAAACAAGATCCTAATAGAGGGAGAAACCATTCTAATTGATTATAGAAAGATGATAAGAGAATACATGAATATTTTAACAAATGAGAGATGGAGAATCTCTGAAAGTGAAACATGCATAATGGTAAATGGTGAAGATATAGTACCTGAAACAATGACTGGAACCATTTCATCACTCATTGCAGGATCTCCAAAAAATTCAGGGAAAATCGTTATTTTGAGAACTAAAGGAGAAGAAAATACCATAAAGTTCTCATCAAGAAAATCTTTTGGATGCACATCAGAGATCAATCTTAGTGAAATTATGAGAGCAGGTGCTAAGAAATTTGATGGTATTGGAGGAGGTCATAATGCAGCAGCTGGAGCAAAAATAACTAAAGACAAATTGGATGAATTTCTTAATTATTTAGAAGTAAATGTCGTTAACGTGTCAAGTGCAGATAGCACTCAATAATATTTCAAAAGAAAAGGCTGAAACTGTCAAAAAAGCGCTAGAACCAGACAATGTTGATTTTCCAGAAGGATTGAGCCTTTATGTTGAAAATATTGATAACAAACTAGTTTTTAATTTTGAAAGCAGGAAGAATATGAAACATCTTATTGGTACAGTTGATGAAGTGGTTGAACATATCCAAGTTGCATTAAAGGTGATTGAATAAATGTTAGATCCAAAAATAATCAAAGAAAAACCACAAATTATTCGGGATATGCTCAAGGCAAGATCAGTAGATTTTGATTTAGATGGATTAATAGAATCTGATCAAAAAAGACGTGAGTTCATTATTAAAACAGATGAATTGAGAAAAAAGAAAAATCAAGTAGCTCTTGAGATTTCACAGAAAAAGAAGAAAGGAGAAGACATATCATCAATTTTAGAAGAGATGAAAAAGATATCATCTGATCTGACTAAATTAGAATCAGAACAAGTAAGCATTGAGAATACATATTCCAAATTAGCATTTACAATTCCAAATCTTGTTCATGAATCAGTTCCAATTGGAGTAGATGAAACTACTAACATAGAGATAAGAAAGTGGGGGGAAATTCCATGTTTTGATTTTAAAATAAATGATCATATCGATATTTCTAATAATTTAGATTTGGTAGATCTTGAAAGAGCAGCTAAAGTTTCAGGTGCAAGATTCTATTATCTAAAAAATGATCTAGTACGACTAAATCAATCATTAATCCATTATGGATTAGATTTTCTTTCAAAAAAAGAATATTCTTTGGTTCAACCACCATACATGATAAATCGAGAGTCTATGGAAGGAGCAGTGATTGCAGATGATTTTGAAGAAGTCATCTACAAGGTTGAGGAAGAAGATCTGTACATGATAGGAACGTCAGAGCATGCAATGGCTGCAATGCATTCAAAAGAAATCATTGAGGGAAAAGACTTGCCTTTGAGATACGCGGGTGTTAGTCCATGTTTTAGAAAAGAGGCAGGTGCTCATGGAAGGGATCAAAAAGGAATTTTCAGAGTACATCAATTTGACAAAATAGAGCAATTTGTTTTTTCAAGGCCTGAAGATTCTTGGAAGGAACATGAAAAAATGATTTCGTTGGCAGAGGATTTTTATCAAAATTTGGAAATTCCACATAGAGTTATGCTTCTATCAACTGGAGACATGGGAAAAGTTTCAGCTAAAACATATGATATTGAAGCATGGATGGCTGGACAAAATGCCTATAGAGAGATTGTTTCATGTTCTAATTGTTTAGATTTTCAAGCAAGAAGACTAAAAATTAGATTCAGAGACAAGACAAATGAGGACACACAATATCTTCACACATTAAACAGTACTTTGATTGCCACAACTAGAATTATGGTATCTATTATGGAGAATTTTCAAACAAAAGATGGTCATATCAAAATCCCTCATGTTTTACAGAGATACATGGGAAATCAGAAAGAGATCTAGTGACATACCCTTATATTTTGGGTTCAAAGGTCGATATTAATTGGCACGTAGAAAAGGTCGAGTAAAGGACAAGTGGAGAGAAAAACGCTGGGTAACAGTTAATGCTCCAGATTCATTTAACAATGTACCAATTGCTTATGTACCAATTACAGATGATGAAAATGCATCAGGTAGAGTTTTAGAAGTTACATTATATGATATTCTTAAAGGAGATCCATCACAACATCAATACAAGATCTATTTCCAAATCGACAAGGTTGAGGGGGATAAAGCAACAACAATTTTCAAGAGATTTGAATATTCAAAAGAATTTTTACGTAGTTTAGTTAGACGTGGTTCATCAAAAATTAATTTCATTATCGACATCAAAACAAAAGACGGGTATATCTTTAGAATCAAAGTAATTGCTTTAACACATAGACAACTAAACACTTCTAGAAAACATGCTTTAAGATTAATTGCAAGAGATGTAATTAACAAGACAGTTCCAGAGATGACAATCGAACAATTTGTTCAAGCTACTTGTTACAGTAAGATTAACTCAGATATTATGGCAGCATTCAAAAAAGTTATCAGAGTTAGACATGTAGGTCTTGAGAAAGTAAAACTCATCAGAACTGCAGATAAAGAAACAGTATTACTTGAAGCATAGAGAATTTAGACTGTTCTTTTGCAATTATGATTCATAAGGTCGAAGTTACCATTGATGTGATCGTTCATGCAACAGAAGATATTTCAAAAATATTTCAATCATTTGAGAAATTATTTGAAATAAAAAGAAAAGAAATCACAATTAATGAAACTACAGGTTATTTTGAAAATCCAATCATAATGCTAAATGTAAAAATTGTTAAAAAACAGGCTCAAAGATTTATGAAAAAACTTAGAGAATTATTATCTCATCAACAAATTAATGAACTAATTGATGAAATTGAAGAGAGAACAGTAGATTCCAGATTTCACATGAGATTAGACAAACAAGAGTTAATCAAAGGAAATATTGCAATAAGAGAAAAAGACACTATAAAATTAAAAATTCACACACCTATTTACAACAAAAAAGATACTATCAAAACATTTACAGAAATTTTTCAAATTGCCAACTAGATTAAATAGGAATAAAAGAACTATTCAATTTGGGAATGAGGAAATAACAGCCGCTCCAGTCTGAGCTAACGCTTTGAAGACGCCGCGACGAACCGACCCCATTTTACTCGATCAGTAAATCAGATTACAAATTCTTGATTAATGAACATGGTTTATTTTAAATACGGATAGACGAACCTGATTATCGTGGCAGATTATGATGTTATAATTGCAGGAGGAGGTCTTGCAGGTACAATTACAGCACAAGCTATTTCTCACTATTCAAATCAAAATGCCAAGATTTTGGTGGTTGACAGAAATACAGAATTTTTGCCAGGAAGAAAATCATTAGCTGGATGGGTATGTGGAGATGCATGTTCTAAAGAAGCAGTTGATTTTATGACAGAAAGAATCAAAGTTGAATGGACTAGACCAGAAATTGAACATGATGTAAAAGGTGTAATGGCATTTTCACCAGACAAAGAAACTGCAATTCCATTTGATGGTGCTGGATTTATGTTGAATCGTCAAAAGTTACCAGAAATTCAAAATGAAAGATGTAGAAAAATGGGAATTGAATTTGAATATGAAATAAATCTTACAGGCCTAATTTATGAAGGTCAACAAGCAGTTGGAATCCAAGGAATTGATAATAAAACAAAACAACCTTTTAAGAAAACATCAAAACTTGTTATTGATGCAACAGGTGTCACTTCCATGCTTAGAAATGGACTCCAAAATTCAACAAAAGTAGAAAAAAGAATCGATAGACGAGATTTAGAATCAACAGGAAGATACATTATGTATTTTGAACCAGGACAAAAAGATCTTTCAGAATTTGATCCAGATTATTGTATTATTCATTTAGATCAAGATATTGCACCAGGTGGATATGGTTGGGTATTTCCTAAAGCAGAAAACAAAGTTAACATTGGTTTAGGGGTTGAAAAGTCACTTCTGGATAGAAGAAACAAGAGATTAGGTAAGAAGGATAATGTTGAATCGTTAATGAAAGAATATCTGGCAAGAAATGTTGCGATTAGAAATGCAAAGCTTTCTGAGGATCCAGAGGACATAAACAACAACTCTGGAATTTTCCAAGTATCAGTAAGAAGACAAAATGATTGTATGGTTTCTGGAGGATATATGATGGTAGGGGATTCTGCATGGATGCCAAAACCAATTGATGCGGGGGGAATAGGACCAGCATTGATTGCAGGAACAATTCTTGGAAACAATGTAGCTCAAGCTTTAGAAGCAAATGATGTTTCAGAAGCTGGTCTTTGGCAATACAATCTTGATTTCATTAAAGAATACGGTTACAAAACAGCTGGACTAGAACTTTTTAGAAGACTAGTTCAACAAATGACTAATGAACAAATTAGTTATGGAATGAAGCACTTTTTGGGAAATCTAGATGTTGAATCAATCAGTAAAGGTGAACATCCAGACTTTTCAGGATTAGGAAAGATTGGAATGATCATTAGAGGTGCAATGAACAAGACAGTAGCAGATGGTCTCAAATTCACATCAGGTGAAAATCAGTGGTTAGTTGAGCATTATCATAGATATCCAAAAAATCCTTCAGGTTTTGATGAATGGAATAAAATACTTCATCAAAGAATGGATGCAGCATTTGCAAAAGTAGAAGCATTTGGAAAATAGATCTAATATTAAATATTGTTTAAATCAATGAAAACGTACTTTGGGAGAAGTTCAATATCTTGATTGGAATAATTCAATTGAAATTCTAAAAAAAGCATATGATGCAGGTCTTTTTGTATTAATCATAGGACCAAAAGGAACTGGAAAAACATCCCTAGTGAGAGATTTTGCTAAAAATAAGAATATCAATTTAGAATCAATAAATTTTAGCCTCAGAACTAGAGAGAGTCATCTAATTGGAACAAAAACACTAACAGATGGAACTGTGAGTTTTGATGAAGGTCTTTTGATTAAATCGATGAAAAGTGGAAATATGCTTTATTTGGATGAAATTAATTCAGCTGAAGCAGATGTTTTGCTAAGGCTTGATGAAGCATTAGATGACAGACGTCAAATTGTTTTAAAAGAATCAACTGGAGAAACTGTAAAAGCAAAAGAAAATTGGTTTGTGGTTGCTACAATTAATCCATTGACACACAGTGGAACGAAGGAACTGCCACCTCAATTATTGAGTAGATTTCCTGTTAGAATAAGACTGGAATATCCACCAGAGAAAGTTGAATTAGAAATTGTGAAAAAACATGTTTCAGAAAACCATGAAACAGAAATTATTCATGCCGTAAAACTAGCAAACACACTAAGACAAGCTGCTGCCGTTGAAGAATTGTTTTACTCTCCAAGTTTAAGAGAAACTATTGCATTTGGAAAATTGCTAGATAAAGGAATGTCTGCAAAAGATGCTGCAACCTTTGTTTTTGGAAATGTTTACACTCAGTGGGGAAATATAGAATATCAAAAGGTTAGTGACATCATTACTTCGATGTTTGGAAATTAAATGCAAGCAATTCAACTCCAAACAGAATCCATAGTAGAGATTGCTACTTTTCTTGTAAGAAGATGGTCTGAAAAAGACAACATGATTGTAGAAATATCAGACAAAATAGAAACAAAAACAAGATTAAATGAAAATAAAGTAATCTTAACATCATTAGAAAAAAGAATTGGAAATGATTTTCAAAAATATCGTCAATTTAGGACGTCATTATGGTATGAAGCAATGAGGGTAAAATTTTGTAAGAAGATTCTTAGTAATGATCATGCATTTGGATTTATCCTTAACACAATGGAAACTCAGAGAGTCGAGCAATTAGGGAGAAAAATTTGGAAGGGAATGGATAATGAGATTATTTTTAATTATACATATATGCTTGTTTCAAGACCTCAACTGCATACAGTTTATGGAAAAGCTAGGATTGTAGAGGCATTTTATCAATATTTTATGTTTGGGGCAATTAAAGGAGAAATCCAATCAAGCCAGTTTGAGCAAATAAAAAAAGCATCTACATTTGCAAAAAAAATTGTTAATGAAGCAATTGAAAAAAACTATGAAACAGAATGGCTTGAAAAAAATGTCAGTGAAATAATTAAGATTTTAGACATTGATTCTCTTTTAACAATTCCAATATCTTTGCCATTTATGAAAGCAGGAATGGCTTTATCTGAAGAAGAGTTGTTAAAAATTCTCAAAGTAGTTTCAAAAAATAAGGAAGGAGATTTTGGTTCAGTCGATCCTACAGTAATAGTAAGAGGGGATAACATCTATGACGAATACAAAGTCTTACTTGATGAAAACAAAAAAACTGAAAATAAAGGATTAAATCCAGAAGCGATAGGAATTCAAATTCCATCTACAAAAAATATTGATGAAACAGTAATCTATGATTTGGGTTTGATTAATGGATTAAAAACTAAATTTAAAGAATGGAAATCAGGCTGGAAAGAGCAACATCTAAGTTCAGGAGATGAATTTGATGAAGAAAACTACATTGATGGAAATGAACCATTTTTTTCAGATGTAAAAAAATCAATTAAAACAAAAATAATTATTTTATTGGATCATTCATCAAGTATTGCATCAGATGCTATTGAATATAAAAAAGCTACTTTAGCACTTTGTGAAGTTTTAGCATTTCTTAAAGTAAAATTTGCGGTGTATGCATTTAGTACTAAAAATAGAGCTGTAGTCTGTTGGTCTATAAAACCAGAGAATGTTAAATGGAACAATTTAACAGCAAAAAGATTAGCTCAAATTGTTGCAAATGGATCCACTCCTCTTGCAGAAGTATATGATAAGATGTTTCCAATTTTACAATCAAAAAGACCAGACATATTTTTGACATTAACAGATGGGGAACCATCAGATCCTGATGCGGTGAGAAATTTAACAAAATCACTCAAAAGTTTAGGCATAAATATGGTAGCTTTAGGGTTAGGTCCAAACACTGTAAGAGCTACCACCATTGCAAGAAATCTAAAACATCTAGGATATGAAAAAACTATGGCTGTGAGTAGACTAAAAGATATTCCAAACAAAGTAATTAGTATTTTAGGTGTATAAATAAAAGTTCAAAAATTCATTTTACACTATTTTTCTTATGAGATATTTTATATGAGATTACAAATGACGCAAATCTAGATAAAAAATTGGCAGAAAATCAAAATATAGACAATGCATTATTGCAAAAATTTGAACAGGAAATATGGAACAAGATTCCTCATTTAGAAGGAGATAAGGTAGTAAACGCAACTCCATTAATTGATCTTACTAGTGATCTTAAGGAATGTGCAAAAAATCTTTACAAATTAGATATTTCAGATTTAGATTTTACAGTATATGGAAAATTTGACGCAAACTTAGTATCAGGTTCAATCAAAATAAGACCTGCCATCCACATAATGCATGATGCAATTAAAACAGGAAAGTTAAAGAGCGATCAAACAATAATTGAAGCAACATCAGGAAATTTTGGAATTGCTCTTGGACAAATGTCAAAACTTGGATTAACAGTTGTTTCACTTGTTTCTAGGAAATTACAGGAAGGAGTCTTCAAGGAATTAAGAAATGAAAATATTCGCATTATGGATTTAGATATGGATATTTGTCCTGCTCCAGGAATGAAAGACAGTGCTGCGGATGCATTAAAAGCAAAAGCAACTGCTGGAAACATACGCTCTCAATTAGCTGAATTGGGTTTTGATCCTACAAAATTTGATGAATCAATTGAAGAAATTGAAAAATTATTGGCTGCAGAAGATATCATAAATCTAGCAAAACTAATTTCAAAAATTTATGGTTGTTTTTGCCCGGAACAATACGATAATGAATTAAACATTGAAGCTCATAGAACAATTACAGCTGTAGAGATTGATCAGCAATTACATGAAAATGAAGACTTGTTAGAAAATTACAGAATATTCTGCTCCTTTGGAACGGGTGGCACATCAGGAGGATTAAGTAAATACATGAATGAAAAATATGGTAAAAAATCAGTACACGTAGTTTTTCCATCCCCAGGTCAGGATGTTGCAGGAATCAGAACAAAGGCCAAGGCAGACGGACTAAAGTTGTATAATCCAGAATTATATGCGGCAGAACACGAGGTTGATTTTGGGCAGGCAAAACATTTGCTCAAATTCTTTGTAGATAAAGGTCATAATATCGGTGAAAGTACAGCACTTGCACTATACTCCATGTTAGAAATGTTAAGTGACGGTGAAAAAGGAAAATTCATAGTTGTTGTTGCAGACGGCATAGAAAAATATAGAAAAAATCTAGAGTCAATGTCAGCCAACAAGCGGATTCAAGTGTCTTTAGATGAGGCTGCAACAAGTGTTCAAGATTATGATAAAGTAATTTGGGTTCATACTCAATATACACCAAAAGAAGAAGGAATTGAAATTATTGCAAAATCTTTAGGAGTTGATAAGGGAAAAATTTCAATTCCAAAAGCAAGTACTATCAATCAATTATTATCAACCCAGCAACTTCCAGATGAATTAAGTAAAGAATTAGATGGATCTAAAGGAAAATCATTATTAATTTGTATGGCTGGAAATACGTCGTTAATGACTGCTCAAGTACTTGCAAGTAAAGGTATTGTAACTGAAAGTCTGAATGGGGGAATTACTAATTTACCTGAAGGGCAAGGTAAAAATCCTGGTGAATATATTCAGATAGCCAGAGAATAACATTTTGAAATGTCTTTCAATATGTCAACCATTTGCTGATTTAATTATTTCAAGAAAGAAGACAATTGAATTACGAAATTGGAATACAAACTTTCGTGGAGAATTTTTAATTCATGCACCATTAAAAATTAGAAAAGAAGATTGTAAGAGATTAGAGATGAATGAAAAATTAATCACTGGTGCAATTGTTGGAAAAGCAGAACTTTACGATGTTAAAAGATATAATTCAATTAAAGAAATTAAGGAAGATCAAAAATTTCATTTTGCTTCAAAAAAATTTCATAACAAAGCTTTTGGTTTTATGTTAAAAAATGCCAAATTATTCAGAATTCCTATTCCCTGGAAAGGTCAATTAGGATTTTTTGAGGTTGAACTTCCTAAAATAAAAATCAAAAACAAAGAGATTGTTTCAGATATTATTGATGAAGAATACCGATACCAATGGATTGGACATCATTAGATAAACAATTTCTTAAGGAAAAATCTGACTAGTATATATAAAGGACCTATTTAAAGTCCCTCGTTATGCCTCAAACAAAGCCTATTGTTAGTGTTGAAAATGTAGTTGCTTCAGCATCAGTAGACCAAAAAATTGATCTTAATGATATTACTGAAAAATTTCCAGATACTGAATATCATCCTGAACAATTTCCAGGATTAGTTTTTAGGCTAAAGACTCCTAGAACTGCGACACTAATTTTCAGAACTGGAAAAATGGTATGTACAGGAGCTAAATCAGAAGAGATGGCAATTAAAGCTGTAAACACTGTTGTTCAAAAACTAAGAAAAGGTAAAATCAAAATAAAAAAAGATGCAGTAATAACAGTTCAAAATATTGTTGCTGCAATTAATCTTGGTGGAAAAATTCACTTGGAAAAAGCAGCTAGAACGTTACCTAGAAGTATGTATGAACCAGAACAATTTCCAGGACTTATTCACAGAATGTTAGATCCAAAAACTGTGATATTGTTATTTGCTTCAGGAAAATTAGTGTGTACTGGCGCAAAAAAAGAATCTGATGTATATCGTTCTGTGCATAACTTACATGCATTATTAGAAGAAAAAAATCTAATGATTTATGATCAATGATTTTTTAAATCAAGTAATTTAAAAAATATAAAAATGACTGAAGATATTTTTCAAAATGAAAAAATTAGATTAACTCCCGAATCAGGATTTGATTTAATTGGTATTGATTATTTTGCAGAACCAGGAAATCAGTTGTATTTAGTAGAACATTTTGAAATGTATCAAGATGCATTAAATGCAAAAAAAGATAGGAAAAATCCAGAAGAGTATTTTGTTTTATATAAAGGAACCAGCGATGAATTTTTCTGCAGATAAATCATAAACTGTACTAAATTTTACAAATGTTCTTATCATCAAGTTCAAAGTTTCAAAATTTATGACTAATGATACGGGAGATTTGATTGACGCTCTTTATGAAAAGGAAAAAGCAGACAGTGCTAAACAAAATTCTCAACAAATTTTTCGTAAAAGCCCTAAGGCAAAATATCAGATTTTTGATGAATCTGAATTTACTCGTGGAAGAGAAGTGTTGGGGGATCTAATTGTTCACGGAATGATAGCCTCAGGTGGGACGGATATTGATTGGTTAATTGAGCACAAAGGAGGGTTTGTAATTTTGGAATTCAAAGGATTCCATAATGATAAAATCAATATTGCAAAAGGTCAAATGATAGCATATGAGAAATTATATGAAAAGTTAAACCAGGCAACAAAATGTTATCTTTATGTTGTTGGATGTGATGACATTGATTTTTCAAATCCAGATTCAACAATATGGGTTTTTGAAATGAACCAATGGAAAGCAGGAGGCATTCCAAAAAATACCAGTGATATATACAGTGGTGAACGGAATAGACAAAATAAATTCATAGTTTATCGTGAATACATGGAAGAAATCAGTGTAGAAAAATTAAGAGATTTGGTTGATTCTCATTGGAAAGAATTTGAAAAAATTATGTCGTAAATGAAAATGTAATAGATTCTGTTTCAGCCCCATTATCTACTTTAATTGTATAGGTACCGGAATTTTCCCATCCTGGGCCACCAGCAATAGCCAATGTTGAATATTTTCCATTATTTTTTAAAGACACTTGTTCTGTCCAAACCAATTCATTTTTTTCATTTTCAATTGATAAATTTACAGAGCCTGAAGTATTAGAAACTCCACTAATTGAAATTAAATCTTTTTTGTTATATGATGTCAAGTCGGATTGGAGAGTCAGTGATGCCGAAATAACAGTTGGCGGTTCTACTTTTGTTGGTGTATCAGAAATACCACTAAATGATGCAGCTGCTGCAATTATTATTATCAATGCAATGCCAGCAATACCAAACATAATTTTTGAATTTTTTGAGTTTGTTTTTAATATTCGTGGAGGTGGTGGTTGAACTGTCTGTGTTTTTAGAGTAGAATGGGTTTCAGGAATTACAACATCAGGAATTACTGGTTTTTCTATCACATGTGAAGTTTTTACAGTTTCTGGTCTTTTTCCAAGATATTTTTCTGCTAATTTTTGAACATAGTTTCTCTCATAATTACTTATTACCTCATTATTCTCACAAGCTCTACAAATTTGCTTTAGAATTCTATCATCTCCAAAGTCTTTATCCAATAGTGCTTTTACATCATCAAGCAAAGAATCAGTCATGTTTATTTTCTCTCTAATTGATTATTTATGAATACCTTGTTTAAGATTTCGAAGAAATGATCATACAAATTAATTTTAATTTTGAGATATATGGGAACTATTTTGAATAGATTTTTTGTGCTTGAATAATGACAGTTCGAATATAATCCTTAGCAGTAGAATCAGAAATCCCCATTAGCTTAGCTCTTTGATAGAGATCATTTTCTTGAGGATTTGTAAGATAATATTTTAGAAGATAGTTAAGCCTATGAGATCTTCTTTCATCACTTTTCATAATTTTCCTTTTTTTTAATGCTAAAAAGGCAAACGTATTATGAAATAACCAGCATGGTCATAGTATCATAAAATCAGAATAAAAACATATGATCGTTTTTAAACAATACTAAAAAACAAATGAAAATGAAACGAATTGAGGCAACTATTCAAGCAACCAAAATGGGTGCTGTAACTGACGCAATTAATGACATTGTTGGGGGATTTACCATTTTAGAAGGAAATGGAAGAGGTTCCGGAGTAAGACAAGAAGTCAGAGTTGGAAGAGGTACAGGTACGGTTACTGAAGAATATAATCGAGTTGCAACTGTCATTACAGTTGTAGAGGACTCAGATGTAGAAAAGGTGTCTAATGCAATTGCAGATGCAGCTTTTACAGGAAAAGGTGGAGATGGAATCATTGCCGTATCCAATGTAGAAAGTGTATTGAATATAGCATCAAAAAAGAGTGGTTCAGAAGCCCTCTAATCATTTTCTTTTATCAAAAAATTTTGTAATGAGCTACTGAGAGGTTAACTATTCCTCTCAGTGAGGTATCCCTTTGGGGGACATGTTTTTTGAAGGGATGTATTATATTGCAATCTTAGTATAAAAGCAAAAGATTTTGAAGGAATTATTGCTGTCCTTCAATTCCCATTAATGTTAGAGTTGACCTAATTTTTGGAATTTTTCTAATCTTCCATGTAATAGTCTCACGTAGTGCCTCTACTTGACCAGATTCAACTTTAGCCAAGATATCATATGCACCAAATGTACCATGTACTTCAACTACACCTTCAATGGATTTTAGTTCTGATATTACAGACTCTTCAGAACCTAGCTCACAGTTTATGAGAACATAAGCTGTTGCCAATTATGATTCAACTCCTATTTTCATACATAAAATGCCATCTTGAAATATATAAGAATAGTCCAATTTACTTAAAAATTCAATTTAGATTATAATGAAAACATGAACAAATGTAAAGTAAAACAAAATAATTTATGATATTTCTAAGAGGACAAATATGCATCGCGCATAATTTTCTTTAAATCATAAATATTTTTAGAAAGAGTGATTTTAGAACGTAACTTTGAACCACCAGTGATTCCTTTGGTAAATCTCATTGCTTGACTTTTGATATTTGCAAATTTGATTTTGTAATGAGATGTAAGATGAAGATATTCAAAAAAAGAATCCAATCGATCTTTGAAAGAATATTCCTTGTATGAATTAGTTTTAAGAAAATCATTGATTTGTTCAAATAAAAATGGATTTCCCATTGCTCCGCGTCCAATCATAACATAATCACATTCGGTTTCATCAATCATGGTTTTAGCATCTTCAGGAGTGATAATATCTCCATTTCCAACAATAGGAATACTAGAAATTTCTTTAAGTTCTTTGATCATTTTCCAATCTGCACTTCCAGAATAACCTTGACTAACAGTTCGAGGGTGAAGAGTAATCATTTGTATACCCTCATCTTCTGCAATTTCAGCAATTTCTCTAAATAGAAATTGGCTTGCACTTGTAACACCAGAACGAATTTTCAAAGTTACGGGTTTTTTTACTGCGTTTACAAGAGTGCTGAATATTTGTTGTGTGAAATTTACTTCTTGTAAAAGTGCACCGCCTGCCATCTGTTGAGTGATGTGGGGAGCAGGACATCCCATATTATAATCAATAATATCAAAATATGGCTCAACAATTTTTGCAGCTTTTTCTAGTGCAGATAAGTTTGAACCAAATAATTGAACAGATAGTGGACGTTCAAGTTCAGAATATTCTATAAAATCTTGAATGGTTTGCATATTTTTTTTTAATTGTTGTCCTTTTGCAACAATACTATGAATATTTGTAAATTCAGTAACAACTAATCCGGCTCCCATTTGTTTGCATTGTAATCGTAATGCAGGATCACTAACTCCTGCCATAGGAGCTAAAAATGCACGACTAGTGAATTTTGGAAGCATGTATTGGCTTTGCTATGTGAATATATTTACCATATCAAAATTTTTGTGAGCAAGATACTTAGTCATCAGGACAACCATCCATATCTCTATCACCATCATAATCTTCAGGATCTAGAGGACATAGATCTTCATCGTTAATGATACCATCAAGATCATCATCATGGACAAATCTTTGTTGTTCTGGAGCAGTGTCTGGGCAGCCATCTTCATCAAGATATTTGTTCCATGTTTCTGGATTTGTAGGACAAGAATCAATTGCATCATAAAATCCATCGCCGTCAGAATCAGGTCTGGTTGGCGTAGTGGATTCAGCAGCAAGTACATCTGGACAACCATCCCAATCTAAATAGCCATTAAAATTCTCTTGAACGTCAATACAGGAATCTTTTCTGTCATCAATGCCATCACCGTCAGTATCTGGGAATGCATATGATGAAACGGTAGAGCCAGTTGAGTCAGGGCAGCCGTCTTCATCTTGATAATAGTTGTAAGTTTCAGGTTCTAGCGGACATGCATCCGAAACATCTGGTATTCCATCCATGTCTGAATCATGAGTAAAAACAAATTTGTCTGGACAGCCATCAGAATCATCAATACCATTGAATGTTTCAGGTTGTGTTGGACACAAGTCCAGATTATCGATTATTCCATCACCGTCAGTATCAAATGCAGGTTTATTGTCTGCAATCAAATCGGGACAACCGTCATCGTCTTGGAATCTATTGAAAGTTTCTCTGGCATAGGGACATTTGTCTATGTTATCTGTAATTCCATCAAAGTCGGCATCACCAAATGAATCATAAGCTAAATTATCTGGACATCCATCATCGTCTTGGAATTGATTATATCGTTCACCAATTGATGGACATTCATCAAATACATCGGGTATTCCATCATAATCAGTATCAGGCAATGCAGATTTTGAAATGCCTGGAACATCAGGGCAGCCGTCAAAGTCTAGATAATCATTATAGTTTTCTGGTTCATCAATACATGCGTCCCATCTATCATCAATGCCATCACCGTCAGTATCTGGGAATGCATATGATGAAACGGTAGAGCCAGTTGAGTCAGGGCAACCATCACCATCTTTGAAGAAGTTGTAAGTTTCAGGTTCTAGTGGACATGCATCAGATGTATTTAGAATTCCATCCATATCTGAATCCAATGTTGAATCAAAACTATCTGGACAGCCATCAGTGTCTAAGAAACCATTTGCAGTTTCAGGTTGTGTTGGACACAAGTCCATATTATCGATTATTCCATCACCGTCAGTATCATATGCAATAGGATTATCTACAACATAGTCCGGGCAGCCGTCATCATCTTGGAATTGGTTGTATGTTTCAGGAGAATATGGGCAAATATCAAATTGATTTAAAACTCCATCACCGTCAGAATCTCCAGAAATTGAAAATTCAATATCATCAGGGCAGCCGTCATCGTCTTGGAATTTATTAAAATTCTCACGCTCAAAGGGGCATGCATCCTTATCATCGGTAATACTGTCATAATCAGAATCAATAAGACCATTAGATGCTGCACCTGGAATATCTATACAACCATCCCAATCTAGAAATCCATTATAATTTTCAGGTTCATTCAAACATTGATCCCATCTATCATCAATGCCATCACCATCTGTATCTGGAAAATTATATGTAGAATCCAAGGCATCTACAATGTCAGGGCAGCCGTCATCATCAAGATATCTATTGTAAGTTTCAGGTTCTAGCGGACATGCATCAG
>JBHHVV010000012.1:0-28542 GCA_046754445.1 Candidatus Nitrosopumilus sp. | reverse complement strand
TCTTCTTTCTTTGGTGCTTCTTTAGCTGGTTCTTCTTTCTTTGGTGCTTCTTTAGCTGGTTCTTCTTTCTTTGGTGCTTCTTTAGCTGGTTCTTCTTTCTTTGGTGCTTCTACATTATCTGAAACTTTTTTGGTTTCTTTTTCAGGAGTTACAGATGATTCTATTTCTTCATCGTATGGAGATACAAGAACATAACCATCTTCAGTTTTACTCATTCTAACTCGAACTTTTCTTGGAGGACTCCTAACGCCTTTTGCCCAAATTTGATGAGCCAAGTCTTCTTCGATTTTGATTTGTTCGACTTTCATATGATGACGAGCAAACTCTTTGATCATGTTAATTGCTCTTACAGATCTATGCTGAGATTGTGAGAGTAAAGCTTTACCTAGATTAATTGTATATACACGCTCTAATTCTTGAGACATCTATCCTACCTCCACATCAGTTGATCTCCAAGCTCTGCGTTTTGGATTTGTTCTAACAGCTCTCTTTGTTTTAAGAATAATCCAAGCAGGTACGGGTGATGCTTGACGTGTCTTTTTTAGTAGACGAATTTTCCTTGGAGAGGACTTACGTGCAGCCATAGATTTTCAGGCACGAAGAGCTCTTTTTAAATGAATCTCAGAGTTCTAGGCGATTTTGTATCTGTTTTAGGATTCTAGCAGAAGCTCCCCAAACAATTTGATTTTGATATTCAAAGGTATACATTTCTTGGATAAGATTATGAGAGGGATCAGGATCATGTGCCATTGTTTTCAAAAAAGATTCCAAAGGAATATGAAAAATTTTTTCAACCTCACAATTTGCTGAAAGACTAGGAATTTCATCAATTATGGATACAAATGGTAAAATCAAAAAACCAGAATTCAAAGTAACAACAGGTTCTAGTTGACCAATTACATTTTCTCTATTTAATGTCAATCCAATTTCTTCACTTGTTTCTCGTAATGCAGTATCTAAAAGATCTGAATCATTAGAATCCAATTTTCCTCCGGGAAATGAAATTTCTCCTGCATGAAATTTCATATGTTTAGGTTTTTCAGTCATTAAAACAACAGGATCATTTCCATAAATTATCACAAGTACTGATGCTAATCTGTATTTTCCATCAGTCGCTAGTTTTGGATTGATAGAACTAGACAGAATTGATTTTAATTTTTTTAATTGGAACATTGTTTCTTTCCTAATATTTCAAATTGGTTTGTATATTCAAAGGTTTTAACCAAGGATTAAAGAAATTACAACATGACAATCAGATATGAAGCAAACCCGCCTAAAATTTTACCAAATATAGATACAAATCAATCAATTTCAAAATTCGTTGAAAAAATTAAAACTATTTCAACTAAATGTGATGCCATACATCTAACTGAAAATGTATTAGGATTTCAAAGAGTGTCGCCAGTTGAAGTAGGGAAAATTATAAAAAATGAAATTCCAAATTTGCCAATCACAGTTAGTCTAAGAGTTAGAGACAAGAGTGAAAAAGAGATTTCAGAGTTTGTCGAAAAATGTATAGACGTAGGATTTTCAGGGATTTTGGTTCTTATGGGAGATCCATCACAAACAGGAAAAGAAGATTTAGGTCAGATTCCAAGTTCAACAGTAAAAAGATTAGTGGGACAAGGAGTAAATTCAAAAATCGATTTGTATCTTTCAATTTCTAACAAGCCTAATTTTTCTAAAATTGGAAAAAAACTAGACGCTAATCCCAAAGGATTCATGACACAAGTGGTTCAAAGCATAGAACAAGTTCAAAATCTTTCAGATAATCTAAAAGGATTTGCAGTGATACCAATCATCTTGTATCCTTCATTAAAAAATGAAAAATCTGCAAAATTTTTGGATTTGGATTTAGCATCATACAGTCAAAACTTTGATGAGTTTGTAAAGAAAGCACATCAGATAACAGGAGATGTTCTAATTACATCGCCTAACGATTTTAATGGATTGAGTGAATTTTTAGAAAAATCTTTAGACTAGAGAACGAAATATTGTGCCTTCGGATGATGAACAACAATTGCAGCAGTTGACTGTTCAGGAATAATTTGTCCAGATTCAGTTAAAGTCATTCCAGATTTTTCTGGTTGCAAAAGTTTCCACACCAGATGATGTTGTGAAACATCAGGGCAGCTTGGAAATCCCCAACTATACCTTAAACCACCATGTTCTAAATTCAATTCAGATTTAATTCTTTGATTAGTCCATTCTGCAAGAGCTTCGGCAACCTCAACAGCCAATCCATGGAGATAGTATGCATCAGTGTACTTGTCTTCTTGATTCCACTTCTCAATAATATCTGCAACTTTATTTCCTACAGTTACGGATTGAAATGCAACTATATCATTTTCACCAAAATAATCTGTTAAACAAAGATGTTCAGGTTTTGCAGAACGTGGAAAATCAAATGTTACATCATCTCCAAAGGGATTTTCTACAGACAGTTTTCCATCTTTGTTATGGCATCTAAAGTAGCCATAGACAATTTCAGGCTCAAAGAGTTTTTCTCGAATAATCCTAATTTTCCATTGAGTAAGCAATTGTTCATGATCTTCTTCTGATTCAGAACCTGCTTTTCCTCTAAGACCCCAAGATAATTTGAATAAAGACTTTTTGTCAATCATTTGCCAAACCTCATCCATCTTAATTTGTTCAAGACCTAAACGAATTGGTTCTCCAATATTCTTTACAACAGGTGGAAATACAGGTTTAATGTTACTTTTTGGAAGATTTGCAAGGTCTACTTTAGTGGCAGATTTTTCTTTCCAGTTTTCTAACTTTTCTTTCCATTCAGCCAAAAGTTTTGGTTTGTCATCAGAAATCAAAATATCCATTGTCTTGAGTCCTTCAAACATAGTATTACAATAAAAAACACCGGGCTCATAGATTCCATCTTCTTTTGCAATCCGATTAATGTAATTACTGTTAATTGCAGCACCTCCACAAAGAATTGGAATGTCCATGTTGTGTTTTCTTGCATGTTCTACAAAAAACTGCATCTGTTTAGATGTTGAAACAAGTAAGGCAGAGAGACCAATTGCATCAGGTTTCACTTCATCAATTTTTTCTAAGAATTGTTGTAAGGGAACTTGTTTTCCCAAATCATAAACTGTATAGCCATTATTCTGAAAGATTGTTTTTACCAAATTCTTTCCAATATCATGCACATCACCATAAACAGTTCCAAGAACAAGTTTTCCTTTACTTGTACCCTCTTCTTTTACAAGATATTTTTCTAATTCGCTAACTGCTGCTTTCATACATTCAGCAGATTTTAAAACAAACGGCAAAATCAATTCACCTGAACCAAATTTGTCACCCACTTCTTTCATTGCAGGGAGCAAATCTTCATTGAGAGTTCTAATGGCACTATCATGAGTAACTTTAGGTGCATCATCTAAAGACAAAATGCCATCATTGCTTTGGATAATATCATTTTTTCCTAGTTTATCAGCAATTGCAGATACAACATCATTTTGAATTCCATCTTTGAGTCTATTTACAATTCTAAAGTTAGCTCGTTTTCCAGGATTCCAAGAAGGATCGACATCCATTTTTTTAGATTCCATAGATGCCTGGGGTCCAACATTTTCAAAGTATGTGATTAGTTCAGATAATGCATTTGGATGTGTGTTAAAGATGAGATCTTCTGCAAGGGTTCTTTCTTTTTCATCAATTTCCCCATATGGAATTATTTCTTTTGCATTTACGATAGCTGTGTCCAATCCCGCTTTGACAGCATGATATAGAAATACAGAATTGAGAATTTTTCGGGCATAAGGAACTAGTCCGAAGCTTATGTTACTTAGACCTAACGTTGTAAAAGAATTTGGGAATTTTTCTTTTACAAGACGAATTCCTTCAAGGGTATTTTTTCCAGCATCTAGGAATTCATCTTCTCCTGTTGCCAGAGTAAATGTAAGAACGTCAAAGATGAACTGCTCAATTTTTAAGCCATATTTTTTTCCTGTTTCATAAAGTAATTCAGCAGTATCAACTTTTTGTTGAGGTGTTTTGGCCATTCCATTTGGTCCAATACACAATGCGATTGCAGGTAAACCAAATTTTGCCATAATTGGTGCAAGTTTTTTGAATCTGCTTCCATCACCTTCAAGATTAATTGAATTGATTATTGGTCTTCCAGGAATTTGTTTTACAGAGGATTCTATCACATCAGGATCAGTAGAATCAATTACTAACGGAGCATCAATTTCTAAGCTTAAACTTTTTACTAAATTTAACATGAACTCTTTTTCGTCTGCACGTTCTGTAGTTGCAACACAAACATCAAGACAATGAGCACCATCTTCAACCTGTATTCGTCCTAGATCAACTAGGCCATCATAGTCATCAGTTAAAACTAGTTTCTTTGCTTTTCGTGAACCTTGTGTATTGATTCTTTCTCCAATAATTAATGGCGGAGGAACCTGTTTTAGATCAATTGCCTTTAATGCAGAACTTACTCTAGGTATTGTCAATAGTCCAAAATCACCTCAATTTTTCTAAATACTTAGATCTCCATAGAGTTAGCTTTTTCGTCAATAACTTTCCTCAGAGCTTTGATATGGTCAGGATTTGTTCCGCAACAACCACCAACTATTCTAACTTTTTTGTATTGATTAAGAAAATCACCTAAAGCATCAGCCATCTTATCTGGAGTCATCTTGTAAACTGCCTTTCCACCTTCATTTTCAGGCATGCCAGCATTTGGAACTACTAAAAGACCATGTTCATTTTGTTCATCAAGCCACCTTACACTGGGAGTCATCTCTATTGGTCCAGTTGAGCAATTCATTCCAAAGATATCAATTCCCATATCAGAAACAGTGGTATATGCTGCTTGGATGTTTGTTCCAAGTAACATTTTTCCGTATTGATCAAGAGTGGTATTTGCAATAATTGGAATTTTCTTTCCAGTTTTTTTCATGGCATTATGACAAGCCTCAATTACTAATTTTACTTCCAATATGTCCTGACTTGTTTCAATAAGAAGGGCATCAACTCCTCCAAGAATCAATCCCTCTGCTTGAAGTTGAAATGCTTCCAGAATTTCATCAAGGGGTTTTTGTCCCAAGTCAGGATCATTTGAGCTTGGAAGATATCCAGATGGCCCCATGGAACCTATAACATATCGGGGTCTGTCAGAATACTCGTTGCAAACATCAGAGGCTAGTTGTGCAATTTTTTTATTAAAATCAACGGTTTGTTCTCCAAAACCATATTCATCTAATTTGATTTTGTTTGAACCAAAAGAATTTGTCTCAATACAATCAGCACCAGAATCCAAATAATTTCTATGAATCTGTTTTATCCATTCAGGATGTGTTAATACTAAACCATCATTAAACCCATCTTGATTGTTTGGAAAATCTTCTGGTTTTGGATCATATTTTTGAATTTCAGTTCCCATCGCCCCATCAAAAAGTAAAACTCGGTTTTTCAATGCGTCAAGAAAGGGTTCTTTTTCTGTCAATTTGATTTGAAAATGCGGTGGCAGAGTTTAACTCTTTTCAGAAAAAACCACAGATACTCATAGTATTGATACGTATGTTGAAATTAGGTCAAAGGTAATTTTTTGTACATTTATGCAAAAGATTCAAGTAAATAATTTAGTTCGTAGTGCTACATTTTTTCAACACGCTGGAATCTCCATAGTATTTGTATTCATGCCCATTATTGCAAAAAGCGTTACAGATTCAATTTTTGAGATTGGATTAATTGTGGCATCATTTAGTTTTGCTCAAATCATATCTGAAATTTATTTTGGGAGACATTCAGACAAGAAAGGAACCAGGCTCAAATTCATCAGATATGGTTTCATAGGATGTGCTGTAGCTTTTGGATTACATTATTTTGCAGATGACATCACATTGCTATTTTTAGCAAGAATCGGTGCAGGAATTGCAAGTGGAATAATGATTCCAGCTATGATTGCTTATGCATATGAGGCAAATCATGAGAAAAAAAGAGCTGCAACAGTAATCTCATTTCATGCATTAGGATGGCTTGCAGGAATTGCAGCAGCTGGAATAGCAAATGATCTGAAATTGATTTTCTTAATCAGTGCAGCATCATTTATCATAGGATTAGTCTTCACAATGAAGCTGCCAAACCCACCCCAAGAAAAAGAACTAGAGCCAGGAACGACAAAAAAAGTAATTTCAAAAAATAGATTTCTATTTTTGTCTTTATTACTAAGACACATTGGGGCATCAGCGGTGTGGGTTATTCTTCCAATAATGATTGTAGAAAAATTAGGTGGAGAATTATATCATATTTCAATTGTGTATGTTGCAAACACATTGACTGCATTTATTTTGATGAATGTAATGGCATCTAAAATTAATTTATCAAATGTTACAAAATTCAAAATTGGAATTGGCGCTACAACATTTGTGTTTATTGGATTGTCAGTAGTTACAGAATGGTGGATGGCAATGCCGTTTATGGCATTAGTTGGTGCTACTTGGGCATTTTTGTTTATCGGAGGAAATTTCCATTTGATGGAAAATAATCCTCGTTCTACATCAACGGGGATTTTTAGTTCCACTCTATCCATTGCAACAGTAGTGGGTCCTGTAATTGCTGGAAGTATTGCATATGCATTTGACTATGTTTCTGTAATGTACTTTGCAATTGCAATAATTATTTGTGCATTTTTAGTATCATTAAAGATTAGAAATTAAGAAACTATCGTAATCCCCATCTAGACATTACTTTCTGCTCAACTCGTTTGAAGATAACACCATCTACTGCAAGACCAATTCCCATTATTACCAACATTATTGCAATTACCTGAGAGACATCATTTAGAGAACGACCTGCATTAAGCAAAAAGCCCAACCCTAGGAATGAAAACAAGATTTCAGCACCAATAACACCTCTCCATGCAAATGCCCAGCCTTGTTTAAAGCCAGAAATCATGTACGGGAATGCTGCTGGAATCAATACAGCTGTAATCAATTGACTCCCTTTTGCGCCCATATTTCTAGCAGCCTCAATAAAATGAGGATCTATGTTTTTGACTCCAGTATAGGTGTTAATCGTTACAGCAAAAATAGCACCAATAGCTGTAACAAAAATTATTCCACCATCAGTCAATCCAAACCAAAGAACTGCTAGTGGTACCCAAGCAATAGATGGAATAGACTGTAATCCTAAAACTAAAGATCCAACAGTTTGGTTGATGACTTCAACTCTTGCCATAAAAATTCCTAATACTATTCCACCAACAATTGCAATTGCCAATCCTACTGCCAATCGCCACATACTTGTTGCTATTCCATAAAACAAACTACCATCTACTGCACTGTATGATAAATCTTCAGCCACTTCATAAGGAGAAGGAAAAATATTGTCAGGCCATACCCCACTCATTGCAACAATTTGCCATATCACTACTATTGCAATGTAAAAGGCAATTCTATAAGGTGTAAAATTTTTTGCCATGATTATTTCTCCGTACTTTTCTTCACTTCAGGTCGAAGTTCTGCTAGAATGTCTTGTTGGAATGGTAACATTGATTCATCTTCTGCGACTCTAGGCCTTGGAAAATCATTGTTAACTTCTTTTTTAATTACAGATGGGCGGTTACTGAAAATTGCAACTTTAGTTCCCAGCACTGCAGCTTCGGCAACATTATGAGTAACAAAAATTATAGTCTTTTTTGTTTTCTCCCAAATTAGTTGCATTTCAACTAATAACAAATCACGAGTCTGTGCATCCAGTGCAGCAAAAGGTTCATCCATAAGCAACACATCAGGATCCATCACAAGTGCACGAGCTATAGCTACACGTTGTTTCATTCCTGTTGAAAGTTGATAAGTGTAAGAATCTGCAAATTTGGTGAGCTGCATCATATCCAGATATCTATTTGAAATCTTTGCTCTTTCTTCCTTTGGAATTCCAGCCATCTTTAACCCAAATTCAACATTATCTTGGACTTTAAGCCATGGAAATAGTGCACCTTCTTGAAAAACCATTATTCTTTCAGGACCAGTCTCAGTCACAGGATGGCCATCAAAGATAATTTGTCCCTCATCAGGTTTTTCCAAACCCGCAATTATACGTAAAAAGGTAGATTTTCCACATCCAGAGGGACCAACAAGACAGACAAAATCACCTGATTCAACTTTGAGATTTACTCCTCCAAGTGCTTTGAGTTTGTGAGAATCATGACTAAAATATTTTACAATATTTTTTGCCTCTAGTTTTGTCATCTAAGTAGTAGCCTCCACTAAAGAATTTGAATCAGAATAGTAAAAAATTCCAGATAAGTCATATCCATTTCTTCCAAGATATCCTAAAGTATTTGCTTTTTGTGCAAATGATTCAACGGAGTTTAGAAGAGGATCAGAAGTAATCAAAAGATTAGACAATGCGACATCAACAACTTCATCAGATAAGGGTTGTCCCAAATAGGAATCAAGAAAAGAATTAAAAATTATTCTAGTATCAACAGGATGTTCATTTATCCAATTAACAGTTTCTTGATGGGATTTCATTAAATTAGAAATTATTTCAGGATTTTTTTCAATGTAATTTACATTAGCGATTAACAAAACTGATACAAATTTTTTATCTGGCCACAAAGTTTCTTCATGGAATAATCTTTTTCCATTTAATTCTGTTTCTAAAATAGTTGCCCAGGGTTCTGCAACCCATGCACCATCAATATCTCCTTTTACAAATAATGTATAGATATCAGGATTTGGAATATTGTAAATCACAACACTTCCACCTCTTTCAGCTGGTTTTAATCCATTTTCAGATAAATAATATCTAAGAGAAACATCTTGCGTATTTCCAATCTGAGGAGCTGCAATCTTCTTACCGTCAAAGTCTGAAACAGAATTAATGTGAGAATTTGGATGAACAACAAAACTAGCCCCACCGCTAGCAGAACCAGCTAGAATCTTTATGTTATTATTTTCAGAATTCAGAAATCCGTTAATTGCTGGACCGGGTCCAACATATGCAACATCAACAGAATTAGCAAACAAGGATTCAATTACTTGTGGACCGCTATCAAAAACTCTAGTTTCAATTTCAACTTCTTCTCCAAGTTGTTCGGCAAAAAATCCTTTTTCTATTCCAACAATTGGGACGGCATGACCCACATTTGGAAAATATGCTATTCTAATCTTGTTTTCATTTACAGACTCATTAGAATTTGCCATGATTCCTATTACTGAAAGTACAATAATTCCCACAATTCCTGCGTAAATTGCCGATCTAGTATTCATAAAACAGCGTTATAATTGGCGGTTAAATAATCATCGAATTTTAGCTCAAGCTAGTCAGAAATTTTTTTGAAAAAATTTTTGAATTCAAGCCTATCACAAAAGATAAATTCTAAAATATAACGGGAAAGATGTTTTATGACTCAAAAAGGAATTCTTGCATTTTCTGGAGGATTAGATACTTCAGTTGTTGTGAAATATCTTCAAGACGAACACGATATGGATGTTATCACAGTAACAGTAGATGTAGGACAAGGAGACGACACAAAAAAAATTTCAGCAAAAGCAAAAAAACTTGGAGTTAAAAAACATTACAACATAGACGCAAGAAAAGAATTTGTCAAAGATTACATTTTTCCATCAATTAAAGCAAATGCACTTTATCAGAAAAAATATTGTCTTGCAACAGCACTTGCACGACCATTAATTGCAGAAAAAGTTTTAGAAATAGCAAAAAAAGAGAAAGTAACAGCACTTGCTCATGGGTGTTCAGGTAAAGGAAATGATCAAGTACGATTTGATATTACTTTACGTTCGGGTTCAGATCTTCCAATCATTGCTCCAATCAGAGATAAAAATTTAGACAGAGTAACAGAATTAAAATTTGCAAATAAACATGGAATTGAAATTGACATAGTAGCCAAAAAATTCAGCATTGATCAAAATTTGTGGGGACGTGCAATTGAAGGTGGCGTTCTAGAAGATCCATACAATGAACCACCTGATGATGCATTCATTTGGGTTAAAACAAAAAACTTGCCTGATAAACCAACATACTTGGAAATAGAATTTGAAAAAGGAGTTCCAATAGGTGTGGATGGAAAAAAAATGGAATCTCTAAAATTAATTGAATACATTAACAAAAAAGCAGGAGACGCAGGGGTAGGAATCATTGATCATATCGAAGATAGGGTTGTAGGAATTAAATCCAGAGAAGTATATGAAACCCCGGCTGCTGCATGTCTAATCGAAGGACATACAGATCTAGAAAAGATGGTACACACCAAACATGAAAACAAATTCAAATCAATGATTGATGATGAATGGTCATACTTGGTTTATTCAGGATTATGGCAAGATCCTCTAAAAACAGATCTAGATGGATTTATCGAAGCGTCACAGAAGCCAGTTTCAGGTACAGTGAAACTCAAACTATTCAAAGGAAGTCTCAGAGTGGTTGGAAGAAAATCTAAGAATTCTTTGTACAGTCATGAAATTGCCACTTATGGAAAAGAATCAACATTTGATCAAAGATTGGCCAAAGGATTCGTGGAATTGTGGGGAATGCAGTCAACAGAAGCTAATAAATTACAAAAGAAAAGGTCAACAAAAACATGAACTGCCCAGAATGTGATGCAACACTAAACATCCCAGACGATGCCTCAGTAGGAGAAATTGTCTCCTGTCCTGATTGTGGCGCTGACTTTGAAATCTCAAAAAAAGACGGATCAAATGTTGAGCTTAAACAAGCAGAAAGCGTAGGCGAAGACTGGGGAGAGTAATGTCAAACGTCTGTATTGTGTTTGACCGCTTAAGAGCGGAAGAAAAGATGCTCCAAAAAGAAGCATCAGAATTAGGACATGATGCAGTAATGCTCGATGCCAAAATTACTCAAGTGAACACAGATAGCAAGAAAGAAGATTATGACTTTGGAGATGTAGTTCTAGAAAGGTGTGTAAGTTACTTTAGAGGGCTTCATTTTACTGCAAGTTTAGAATTTTTAGGGGTTTCCGTCCTAAACAAATTTGATGTTGCAAGTATTTGTGGAAATAAAATGTTCATGACTTTACTTTTAAAAAAGAATAACATTCCAACGCCTAAAACATATTTTTCATTTTCTAGTGAAAGTGCAGCAGAGAATATGGAAAAAGTAGGATTTCCCCTAGTCATAAAACCAGTTATTGGAAGTTGGGGAAGAGGAGTAATTCCACTAAGAGACAAAGACACTATGGAGGCAATTTTTGAAATTAGAGACATTACTGATAGTCCACATGACAGAATTTACTATTTACAAGAATTAATCAAAAGACCGCCCAGAGACATCAGAGTCATTACAATTGGAGATGAGCCTATTGCAGCTATGTACAGAAAATCATCAGGAGGTTTTAAGACAAATATTGCTCTTGGAGCAGATCCGGAACTATGTGAGATCACAAAAGAGATGGAAGATATGGCTTCGAAAGCATCAAAAGCAATGGGAGGAGGGATTTTAGGAATTGACATGATGGAAGATGACGAAAATGGTCTTGTAGTACATGAAGTAAACAATACAGTAGAATTCAAAGGGTTATCAAGAGTTGCACATCGAAATATCCCAAAAGAAATGGTAAAATTTGCTCTAGACTACGTTAGGAAATAAATTATACTCCATTACGAGGAGGTTTATCATGAAAGTAGGTGTTGTTGGAGCATCAGGTTATGTAGGAGGAGAAACACTTCGTCTTCTTGTTAATCACCCAGATGTAGAGATTACAATGGTAACATCAAGACAACATGTTGGAGAATATCTTCACAGGGTTCAACCAAGTCTTAAAGGATTTACCGATCTGACTTTCTCAGAAATGGATTACGATAAATTAACGGATAAATGTGATTTAGTGTTCACGGCAGTTCCACATGGTACTGCAACTGAAATTGTCAAGGCCCTCTATGACAGAGGAATTAAAATAATTGATTTGAGTGCAGATTACAGATTACATAATCAAGATGCATATGACAAATGGTATGGTTGGGAACATCCACATCCAGATTATTTATCAAAATCAGTTTTTGGAGTACCCGAATTACACAGAGAAGAAATCAAAAAAGCACAGCTTGTTTCTTGTCCTGGATGCATGGCAGTCACATCGATGTTAGCACTTGCACCATTAATTAGAAACGACATTATTGATACAGAACATATTGTAGTTGATTCAAAGATTGGTTCTTCTGGTGCAGGTTCTGGTTCAGGAACTGCGCACGCAATGAGAGCAGGAGTAATTAGACCTTACAAACCAGCAAAACACAGACACACAGGAGAGATCGAGCAAGAGTTAAGCGAAATAGCAGGTAAGAAAATTCATGTTTCAATGAGTCCACATGCAGTAGATGTAGTTCGAGGAATATTATGTACTAACCACACATTCATGAAAAAAGATATCGAAGAAAAAGAATTGTGGAAATTATATCGTCAAACATATGGTGAAGAAAGATTTGTCAGACTAATCAGAGACAAAAAAGGATTATACAAATTCCCAGATCCAAAATTCTTAGTGGGTTCAAACTTTTGTGATATTGGTTTTGATTTAGATGAAGATAACAATAGATTGATTGCATTGTCTGCATCAGATAACTTGATGAAAGGTGCAGCAGGTTCTGCCATTCAAAACATGAATGTAATGTGTGGTTTTGATGAAATGGACGGACTAAGATATACTCCACTAACTCCTGTTTAGAAATGATCACAATTAAAATCGGTGGAAGTGTAGTAGATAATTTACATCCATCCACAATTGAAGATATTAAAAAAGTAGCAAATTCCGAAGGAGTGATTTTAGTTCATGGGGGTGGAAAAGAAGTAACAAAAGTTTGCGAACAACTTGGAAAAGAACCAAAGTTTGTCACATCACCTAGTGGAATTAAAAGTAGATACACTGACAAAGAAACAGCAGAGATTTTCACAATGGTAATGTCTGGAAGAATTAACAAGACAATTGTTCAGATGCTTCAAAAAAATGGAATTAATGCAATTGGTCTTTCAGGAGTAGATGCCAAAATCATAGAAGCAGATAGAAAAAAGAAGCTTCTCATAATTAATGAAAAAGGAAGAAAACAAGCAATTGACGGCGGATATACTGGAAAAATTAGAGAAATTAATGCAGAATTCATCAAATCACTTTTGGAGCAAGGACTTACGCCTGTAATTTCACCCATAGCAATTAGTGAAGAATCAGAATTTCTAAATGTCGATGGAGACAGAGCTGCGGCATATGTAGCTGGAAAAGTAGGAAGTGATAAAGTATTATTCATTACAAATGTAGATGGGCTAATAATGGATGAAAAAGTTGTTACAAAATTAACATTGGCAGAAGCAAAAGAAATTAGACCAAAGATAGGACCAGGAATGGAAAAGAAAATCTTAGCTTCAACTGAGGCATTAGATATGGGCGTTAAAGAAGCATTAATTGCAAATGGTCAAAAAGAAAATCCAATTTCTTCTGCAATTGAACATGATAATTGTACGGTGATCGAACATGAGTGAAGATCAATTTATGGGAAATCTATATCAGAGATTTCCAGTAACAGTTGAAAAAGGAGTAGGAGCTCATGTTTGGGATGTTGACGGAAAAGAATACATTGACTGTATGGGAGGGTATGGAGTTGCACTAGTAGGTCATCAAAATCAAAGAGTAAATAATGCAATCAAAGAACAAATTGATAAAATAATTACTGTCCATAGTTCTCTGTATAACAAAACAAGAGAAGAATTTTTGAAAACACTGATTGGATTGGCACCTAAAGGATTAACACAAGTTCATCTTAACAATAGTGGAGCAGAAGCTATAGAAGCTGCAATAAAGTTTGCAAGAAAATTCACAGGCAAGAAAGGCATGGTTGCCATGAAAGGATCATACCATGGAAAATCATTTGGTGCGTTATCACTAACATTTAATCCAAAATACAAAAAAGCATTTGCACCACTAGTTGAGAAAGTTTCTTTTGCATCTTTTGGAGATATTGAATCTCTTCGTTCTGTAATTGATGAAGATACAGCATTTGTAATTTTAGAACCAATACAAGGAGAAAGTGGAATAATTGTTGCGCCAGACGGATTTTTGCAAGAAGTAAGAAAACTTTGTGATGAAAAAGGAATTCTCCTAATTTTTGACGAAATACAAGCAGGTTTGGGTAGAACAGGACGATTATGGGCATGTGATCATTGGAATACTGCACCAGACATTTTGTGTCTTGCAAAAGGAATTGCAGGCGGAGTTCCAATGGGGGCAACTCTAGTAAGACCAGATATTCTTGCATCAATGAGCAAAGGAGAACACTCTTCAACATTTGGAGGAAATCCAATATCATGTGCAGCAGGAACTGCAGCACTCAAAGCACTAACTGAAGATGGACTGATAGAAAACTCTGAGAAAATGGGAAAGGTTTTCAGAGAAGGCTTAGAAAAACTAAAAGAGAAACATACCATGATAAGAGAAATTCGCGGAAAAGGATTGATGATTGGAATAGAGATGAAATTTGAAGTTAAAGACATACTAATGGGATTAATAAAGAAAGGAGTCCTTATGTTGTATTCTGGAAGAAATATTCTAAGAATACTTCCACCATTAGTAATTTCTGAGGAAGACGTAACAAAAGTTTTACATGCTCTTGATTCCACACTAACTGAAGAGGAGCAAAAGCGGAATGTACAAGGATAAAGTAGACGAAAAGATTATCGGGTATCTCAAAGAAGACGCAAGAGAATCATTCGTAGATATTGGAAAAAAATTAAAGTTATCAGAGTCAGCAGTAAGAAGACGCGTTAAAAATCTAGTAGATAGCGGAACTATTAAAAAATTCACATTAGAAATAGGCGAAGAGAATGCCACAAGTGCAATTGTTCTAGTGTCAGTAGATTCTGCAACAGACACATCCAAAGTATCTCTAAAACTTGCCAAACTAGAAGGAGTCAAAACTGTTTATGAAATTACAGGGCAATACGACATTACAACAATAATGAGTGCATCAAGTATTGCAGAAATCAACAGTAGTATTGATGCATTAAGAAAGATTCCAGGAGTAGTAGATACCAATACAGTAATTATTTTAAGAAAAATTATCTAAAAACGACTTTCGTGTAATAATTTTAATTCAAAACTAATTTAGGATCATTGTCAGTTATTTTCAACGAAGATAGTACGAATATGTTTATATCATCAATTTAGTTTACCGATTTCAGTAATGAAAGATCCGAATCACTATGCAAACCTGTATAATTCATATGATAAAAATCCAAAAAAAATCAGAGTGCTAGATAGTACTCTAAGAGAAGGAGAACAACATCCAGGAGTTTCATTTACAAACAAACAAAGAATCCAGATTGCTTGGATGTTAGATTATTTTGGAGTAGACCAAATTGAAATTTCTCCAGTTGTATCAAATGATCATAAAGAAGCAACCAAAACAATAATCAAACAAGGACTAAAAGCAGACATAGTTTCTCATGGACGAGCGCTCAAAGGAGACATCGACATTTCACTAGACTGTGATGCAAAATGGTGTGCAGCATATTTAGGAATTTCAGACATACATCTTAAAGATAAACTACGTATTTCAAGAGAGGAAGCACTAAATCGAGCAGTAGAAACTGTAGAGTATGCAAAATCCCACGGACTCAAAATCAGATTTACAGTGGAAGATGGAAGTAGAGCAGAACCAGAATTTTTAGTTAAAGTTTGCAAAGCTATTGAAGAAGCTGGTGTAGATAGAATTAGTCTTCCAGACACTGTTGGAATATTACGTCCAATTGGCATGTATAATTTTGTAAAGAAGGTAAGAGATACTGTAGACACACCACTAGACGCACATGTCCATAACGATATTGGATTTGCAGTAGCTAATGCATTTTCAGCATGTGATGCAGGAGTTGATCAAATTCACACTACAATTGATGGCATTGGAGAAAGAACTGGAATTCCACCTCTTGCAGAAATTGCAGTGGCACTAACTTACTTGTACAAATCTCCAAATGATTTTAGATTAGATATGCTTCAAGATCTTTCAAGACTAATTGAAGAATATACAACTATCAAACCATATGATTCAAAACCAATTGTAGGATCATCGGCATACAAACACAAAGCAGGAACACATCTTGCAGCAATTCTAAGAAACCCTGCAGCCTATGAGCCAATACCTCCCAGAGCAGTAGGTAATAGAAGAAGAATCGTGTTCGGGGAATTGGCAGGAAAAACAGGTGCTGCTTATTTGATGTCATTATTAGGACTTGAAAAAGACGATGAAAGTGCGAAGGCAGTTGCTGCAGGATTGAAGGGACTTAGAATGGGAGATCTGATTGAAATTCCCCTCGAAGACAGACTTGAAAAAAAGATAATTAATGATAAATAAAGAGGAGTAATGAAGAGAAAATATGTCAAAATGTGAAGAATGTGATGCAGATATTTCCATACCAAGTGATGCACTTGAAGGAGAAATTGTAACATGTCCGGAATGTGGCGCAAGTTTTGAATTAGCAAAAGGTTCAGACGGTTTCGATCTAAAGCCTGCCCAAACGGTTGGCGAGGATTGGGGACAGTGAATCCTGACGTTACTATTCTTTACGATACCATACGTTGGGAAGAAAAAGCTCTACTAGAAGCCGGTAAAAAAAAGAACATCAACATACAGATGGTAGATTGTAAGAAATTAGCATTAAATTTAGAAAAAAAACCTGAAGATTTCGGGATTGTCATACAAAGATGTGTGAGTTATTATAGAAATCTTCATTCAACAGCAGCTCTTGAAGGAATGGGAGTCAAAGTTATCAATTGTCTCAACACAGGAGTTTTTGCAGGAAATAAATTATTTACACATATGCTACTAAAAAAATTCGGGGTTCCAACACCTAATGCCACAGTTGCATTTTCAAAAGACGCAGCTTTGACAGCATTAGAAAATGAAGGATTTCCAAAAGTTATCAAACCAACTGTTGGTAGTTGGGGGAGGTTAATTTCAAAATTAAATGACAAAGATTCGGCAGAAGGAATTATTGAAAGTAGAGAAAACATGTATCCAATATATCAGATTCACTACCTAGAAGAATTTGTTAAAAGACCACCTAGAGACATTAGAGCTATCATGGTAGGAGACAAAATAGTTGCAGCAATTTATAGAATATCAAAGCATTGGAAAACAAATATGGCACTTGGAGGAGTTGCTGAACCATGTAATGTAACACCTGAAATGGAAGAAATGTGTATTAAGGCAAAAAATGCAGTTCAAGGAGATATCGTAGGTGTAGATTTGATGGAAAGTGATGAAAAAGGACTAGTTGTCCATGAGGTTAACAATACAACAGAATACAAGAATACAGTTAGAGTATGTGAAGTAGACATCCCTTCGCTAATGCTTGATTATGCCCTGAAAGTAGAAAAGTAAGAATTGGACGACCATCTTAAAGAAACCAGATTTGCAATAAAGATGCTAGAGAAAGCACTCAGACTTTACACACCATCACTAAGTGAAAAGCCAATGGCAGAATTTTTAGCGGACAAATGCGATGATCTAGGATTTGAAAATATTGAAATTGACGAGGTAGGAAACATTATTGCAAGGAAAGGAACAGGTTCGCCAAAAATAATGTTGTGTGGACACATGGATGTTGTTCCTGGAAAAGTTAAAGTCAGAAAAGAAGGAGATGCACTCTTTGGACGTGGAGCATCAGATGCCAAGGCACCATTAATGGCGATGTTATTTGCAGCAGCATCTATCGAAAACAATAACGGAACAATTGTTTTTGTTGGAGCAGTGGATGAGGAAGGAAATGCAACTGGAATAAAAAATCTTGTTAAAAAAGAGATGGGGGTCGATTATGCAGTTTTTGGAGAACCAAGTGGCATAAAACAAGTAACAATTGCATACAAAGGTAGACTGGCAATCAATTTGAAAATCAGTGTGGAAGATAGCTCTCATGCAAGTGCTCCATGGCTTTCAAAAAATGCAATTCAAGAATCAATGATTTTTGTAAAAGAACTCAAAGAAAGATTGGAAGAAAATCAGGATGATAGAACAAAAGGGATGTTGTTAACGTCAACAATTACAGAAATTAAAGGTGGGACAAGCCACAACGTAACCCCAAAAGAATGTGAAACAACTTTCGATATTAGAATTCCAGTAGATATGAATTGTAAATCAATAGAGCAAAAAATTGCAACTTTAGTAAAAGAAATTTCTCAGAAAAGAGAGGTGGAAGCATTTTATTCAATTCTTGATGAAACAGAGCCATTTGAAGCACCACATAATTCTCCATTAGTGAGGGCTTTTACGCTGGGGATTATGGAAGAAACAAAATCAAGACCTACTTTAATCAGGAAAACCGGAACAGGAGACATGAATGTTTTAGGAAATCAATGGGAGATTCCAGTAATTACGTATGGTCCAGGTGATCCTCACGAAGCACATACAATTGATGAAAAAGTCTCAATTGATGAGTATCTAAAAGGAATAGAAATAATCAAGAAATCCCTACAGCACTTAAAAAGACTTCACGATAGAAAGATGCAGTAATGCTCTGGTTTGTAGGTTTAGGAATTTCAGGATTCAAATCAATTCCAACTGAAGCTATAGAAATTCTATCAAAAGCTGACATGGTATATTTAGAACAATTTACCAGCCCAATTGGAAAATCAGATCTAACTAAAATTAAGAATGCAACAAAAGGAGAATTCAAACCTGCCAAGAGATGGTTAGTAGAAGATGGAAATGAGATTTTAAAAAATGCCAAAAAAAAGAAAGTAGTTTTACTATCATATGGAGATCCATACATTGCAACTACGCACATTGAATTAAGAACAAGAGCAATTGAAGAGAAAATCAAGACACATTCCATTCATGCTTCGTCATCACTTACATCAATGATAGGAGAGTGTGGTTTGCATTTTTACAAAGTTGGAAGAATTGCAACTATAATGAGTGAAATGAAATCACTTACAACTCCATATTATGTAATTTATAAAAATATCATTGAAGGAAATCACACAGTTCTTTTATTAGAATATAATCAAGACAAGGATTTTTTCTTAGATCCTAATGATGCATTAACAGGCTTATTAGAAACGGAAAAAGGACAAAGAAGAAACGTAATTAGTTCAAACACGTATGCCATAGTTGCATCAAGAATAGGATTTAAAGATCAAACAATCATTTCTGGAAAAATTTCTAACTTAAATAAAAAAGATTTTGGAAAACCACCACATACAGTGATTATTCCAGGAAGATTACATTTCACAGAATCAGATGCATTAAAGATATTTGGTCAATGCATAGATGAACCATATGACAATTCCGAAAAAACAGAAAAGATTTCAAAACAGATGATGAAAAAATATGTCCCTATGGTCAGAGATGCACTTGAAGAAGTAGAGCCACTCTATAAAGATCAGAACGAATTTCAAGTAATTTTAGAAAACGCAGAATTATACATTCAAGATGCAGAAAAATTTCTAGAAGATGGTCAAGATGAAGTAGCAATTTTGAGTATCGGGTATGCAGATGGTCTTGTTGATGCATTAAGACTAGCAAAAGGACTTGATCCTAAGATGTAATCATTAGCGATGAATTAAAGAGAGGGTTTAGAAATAAAAAAATAATGGAATCAAGTGAAAAAGGAATTCTTTCAGCCATGTATGTGTGTCAAATTGATGGAAAATCACCAATAGAGATGATTAAGAAAAAAAGTATGCTTTCTGAAGATTCAATTAATTCTAAGATTGATGAATTGGTAAAAAATCAACTTGTAAATGAAGACAGAATCACACTTACGGAAATTGGGAGAAATTCATTGCGAGTAGTACTTGCGGGAGGGGTTTTTGACATTATTCATCCAGGTCACATTTACACATTAAATGCAGCAAAAGCATTAGGGGATGTTTTGGTGGTGGTTGTAGCAACAGATAACACAGCAGTAAAAATGAAGAGAAGAAACCCTATCCACAGTCAAGAACAAAGACAGGAATTAGTAAATTCACTTACGACAGTAGATCTTTGTCTAATTGGACAAGAAGATGACATCTTTAAGACAGTTAACCGTGTGAGACCAGAAATTATTGCATTAGGTTATGATCAAGTGCATCAAGAAAAATTCATCACCGAAGGTTGTAAAAAAATTGAACTTGATGCAAAAGTGGCAAGATTACAATCCCCTATTCCAGAAAGTTCTAGTTCAAAAATAGAAAAAGAATATGGAAAGGCTATTCACGGAATTTAGGAATTTATTTGGATTTTAATTGAAACTTTTGAACCATCTTTAAGTTTGGCAGTTTTTCGCAAACAAGATTTTGAGATTAATTCAATCACTGAATCATCATGATGAGTTCGCTCAAGTATTATAAATTCACAGTTTGTAGAATTATTTAATTTTGCTGGAAAACATTTTACCCATCCATATGTTCTCTTTCCATCAGAAAAACTCTTAATTTTGATTCCATTTAATGTTGCAAATTGTTTAATTGCTTCTTGATGAATTTTTTGATCTAATCTAACATTTAGAGTTCCTGGAAATGGAATATATCCAATTTTTGATTTGAATTGTTTTGTATATCCTTTTAGCCCCATATAGTATGCACCTTCTCCCATTCCAGAAATCAAAGTTCCATTTAGTACAACATTTGAGGGGGAGGAATCCAAACTTTTTTGTAAAATAGTCGAGAGTTTTACCATTTCGGTAAATCCTTTAGGGGTAATTTTCACAGATATGTTTCTTCCACTAATTATTCTCTCAATGAATTGATTTTGTTCTAATTCAAGTAGATGTTTGGATGCAGCTTGTTGTGATTTTTTAATATTTTTTCCAAGTGAAGAGGTAGTTACGGTGACATAGTTGTACTTTGCTCCTTTTGATAACAGATAAGAAAGTGTTAAGATGTGCTGAATCTTTAGTTCAGTCATCTAATGTCCTAAGAAACGCCCAAGTCACTGAATGTTTTTAGTGTCATCCCATCAGAATTTGACAATTTTGCAACCCTATGTCCAACAACACATTCAACACCAGCATTTTTTGCACCTTCTAAAAGTCTCTGTGTTATGATTCCATCAAGTAGAAGATATTTTATTCCAGATTGTGTAGATAATTTGCTAACAACTTCGCTGATTGGTACTTTGAAAATCTCATTTTGATCATCATCCAAAGCAACTGCTTCAAGAGTTTCATTTAGATTTGGGAATATCTTTGAAGCAATGTCTGCAACAGGCTTATCATCTTCGCTTTTGAGTGCAGGAGCAGGTTTTCCAGATTTAATTTCATCAGCTATTGGTCTTAGAAGTTCATCAATTCTTTGCGGAGTTAATTCTTCAACTTCAACATCGTTATCTGCTTGAAGTTCATAATCTAACGTTACAACAGATTTCAGTTCTTTGAGGATAAACCCACCAGCTCTATCTCCATCAAGAAATGCAACTACCGTGTCTTTTGAATCACATAATTCTTTAATAGATTCATCAATTTTTGCACCTTCAATAGCAAGAGCATTATCATATCCAGCTCTAAGAAGATTGATTACATCAGCTCTTCCTTCAACTAGAATTATCCAATTAGAGTCATGAACACCTGAACTACAGGTTAATTTTGATGGTCCATATGTTGATAATTTACCAGTATCACCCTGATGAACATCATTTAACATAGTTTCTCCCTCACTAACAGTCTTTGTTGCCCATTTCTGTTTGATTTCTTTTGCACGTCTTACAATATCATCTTTCTTTGCAGCACGTACATCATCAATTGCTTCCAATCTAAATGTACAATCAAATGGACCAACTTTGTCAATGCTTTCAATTCCTGCAGCAATTAATGCACAAGTATCAATATCAGTACTCATTGGAATTAAAGCATCACCTGCAGTAGTATTCGCTGTAGATTTAGCATTAACTTCAATGCGCCCTACTTTAGAAACTCGTTGCAGTTCATTCAGATTCATCTCTGGGCCTAACAGTCCTTCTGTTTGGCCAAAGATGGCACCGATTATATCTGCTCTTTCAACGAGTCCATCAACTTCATAGGAAAGTTTAACATGATATTTGACAATTCCTGATTTATTTGACATAACTTCATCTCCTTTATTACCATAAATTTGGTCCCTGTCTTCGATATATGAGGGTATCGCAATAATAGGTACTGAAAAATGAAATTTTTAGAGAAAAATTCTTCCATAGCATTTGCTATGAAAATCTAAAAATGAAAAATAATGATAGTCGTTTATTCGGTGCTAAATGAGTGACCGCATGAACAGGATTTTGTAACATTTGGATTATTAATTTTAAATCCAGAACCCATCAAACTTTCAATATAGTCTACGTTTGCACCTTGTAGATGATCAACACTGTAACTGTCAACTAGTAGTTTGACTCCGTTTTCTTCCATGACGAGGTCATCTTCTTCGGGGGCTTTTTCAAAGCCCATTCCATAAGATAAACCTGAACAACCTCCACCTTGAACATACACTCTAAGGTATTCAGGGGCTTCTGCTTCTTCTTTCATGAATTCTTGAATCTTTTCTGCTGCTTTTGCAGTGACTGTGATCATTTTTTGTGTTTGCTCAGTTGCCATTATGAACAAAAAAGCTGGCTCAAAATATAATAAGCTTTTCCCACCCATCACACTAGTAATTTAAGAAATCAGGCATTGTTCAAAATTCAGTGATCTGCAATATGTTTGACTAAATCGCTGGAAGTAATAATTCCAACGACTTTGTCATCATCAATGACAGGTAATTTTCGGATATTTCTGGTAGACATTAAATCAGAAGCAGCCCATAAATCAGAATTAGGATCAATTGAAATTAAAGGCGTAGCCATTATTCGTCTCACAGGAGTGTCAATGGGATAAGAATGAGCTACAATCTTTACTGCAAAATCTCTATCAGTGATTATTCCCACAGGAATATTGTTTTCTAACACAACAATTGCTCCAACACCAGTATCTTCCATCATTTTTGCAGCATCAGCAGCACTGACAGTGGATTCAACTGATACAATGGAATTATTCATAATTTCTTTAACCCGAGTTCTTTGTTGAAGAGGTTCAGGTGAATTCATGAATTAAGTTATGAAAAGTAATATTTCAAATGATTAATTGAATTTCAATTATGATAATCATGTTCATCAAAATCAGAACCCAACGATACAGACAAAATCACAGTCGTATCAGTAGTTTGGAATCGTAATTCTTTTTCAGGCAAGAAACTTCGAAAAACTTGTGTTAAAAGTTGTTCAGTAAACACAGACCATTTTGTTCCAAGATCATGTTGAATTAAAAATGTGTGTACATCTCCTTCAACTCTATGATCAGAATTCATTCCAGATGCACGCATATAGTCTTCTAATGTTTCAATACATCGTTTAAGATCATATCCTCCTTTGATAAACAAAACAGTGTCTTTGATCATGGGAAACATCAAAGTAATTATCTCATCAATGTCTTTTCCATCCAACTCAGTTCCTAATGACTCCAAAATTCCTTTAGGTACTGGAATCATTCCAATTTTGCTAGCAAATCTATCCCATTGAACATATTTTTCAAGTATTTGTCTTACAAGTACATTTTGAGAAATTCCTTTTTGAGTAGATTCAGTTTCTAATTCAGTAACAAGTTTTTCTGGAAGTCTATATGTAATACTTCGAGAAGACTCCTTTTTTTGTGTGTGAATTTGTCGTTTTGGCGAAGCCAAATTTTCTTTCAACATTTTTTATTCCAACACACTCTAGGATTATTTCTTTCTTGAATTATTTGGAATTAATTCAATTGAAGTAACTTCCAAGTCACATTTGAGAGAAATGGATTTTACCTTACTTCTATAAAGAAAATACTTTTTCCCATCCTGATTGATTGAACCAGAAATTGCAAGTAACTTTGCATCATAAAGAGTTTGTAATCTACGATATACAGTACTAATTGGAATCTTTTTTTCACCAGATATTTCCATTGCAGATTTTGGCTTTTCTAGTGTATTATGTAGGATTTGTTTACAATATTTGTCTGCAAGTATTTCTAAAATGACTTGCTTTCTTTCATCATCAACGATTTTTTGAGTTTGAATTAATTCTTGCATGCGTAAAAATTGTTCAAATTGAATATAATGAATTAGTCTGCAGTGCAAGACAATGCATACCTATTTGATAAATTCTCTAAAATGCATAATTAAGTATGAAAAAGACATCAATGAAAATATCAATTTTAGCTGGGATGTTTTCAATTTTGTTAATTTCTACTTCAGTAAGTTTTGCAGATTCGGCATCTATTCCAGAATGGATAAAAAACAATGCGTTGTGGTATGGTCAAGGAACCATATCAGAAACAGAGTTTTTGAATGCAATGAAATTTTTGATAGAAAATGATGTATTAGTAATAGATACAAAAGATACAGAAATAGCGAAAATTCCAGAGGCAGTAATTGAGATCCCTAGTGCAAATTCAGATGTAGGAAGTACAGGCTTTTATGTACCATTAAACCTAGAAATCCCCAAAGGCACACAAGTCACATGGGTTAACAGTGATTCTGTTTCTCACAATATCCAAAGTCTTGATGAATCAGGAAGTGTAGCAGATTGGTTTAACAGCCCTCCATTAAATACTGGAGATAGATTTGAATTTACTTTTGAAGATGATGGAGTATATCACTATTATTGTTCATTCCACCCATGGAGAATAGGATTAGTTACCGTAAAGTAGGTAAACAAAACTATTACTTTTTTTAAATTAATAAAATAAAGGAAATAGGAAATAGCTATTTCTTTGACTTGTTAACAAATGCAGTCATTCGTTCTTCTCTGTCAGGATGAGTAAAGCAATTTCTCCAAGCAAGAAGTTCAATTGAAAGGCCAGTGTCAAGATCTGCATTTCGTCCCTTGTTGATTGCAACCTTAGACATCTGAACACCCATAGTAGAGTTTCCAGCTATTTGTTGAGCCATTTTCAAAGCTTCTTCTTGTAATGATGCAAGAGGAACTACTTGATTAACAAGTCCAATTTCTTTTGCCTCATCTGCTTTGATCATTTTGCCAGTGTAAACAAGTTCTTTTGCCTTTGCTATTCCCACAATTCTCATCAATCTTTGTGTTCCACCCCATCCAGGAGGAATACCAATTGTTACTTCTGGTTGACCTAATCGTGCAGTGTCTGCAGCGATTCGAATATCACAAGACATTGCAAGTTCACAACCTCCACCTAGTGCAAAACCATTAATTGCTGCAATAGTAGGTTGTTTTACTAACTCTACTGTTGCAGTAACAAGTTGACCAGTTTTAGCATAATCTACGGATTCATCTGCAGAAATTTTTGACATGTATTCAATGTCTGCGCCAGCAGAAAATGCTTTTTCTCCCTCACCAGTCAAGACGATAACTTTGACATTATCATCATGATTTAGTGCTTCAAAAGTTGTGATTAGTTCTTTTGCAACATCTGTATTCATTGCATTAAGTTTGTCAGGTCTATTGATTTTGACAGTACAAATGCCGTCAGAAGTAGATGTGGTAACTAGTGACATGATAATTTGCGAAGTTATGCGAGACTTAAATGTTCTCTATTTTCCTAGAAATTTGCCCCATTGAGATAATGCAGCTGCAGATTCAACCCAAGTTCGAAGGTCTTGGTAAACTGGAACATTGTGTTTCTCAACTAATTTTGCCATTTTTTCAGTGTATGGACCACCATTACAACCAACTAAAAGTGGCTTCTTTCTTTTCTTTTGGAAATTAGCAAGATAATCAACAATTGTTTCTTCAAGGGGATCATCTTGGAAGACAAACCATGGCATTGCAATATCAATATTTTTCTCATCCATGAATTGTTGAATGACAAATCTATAATCTTCTGCAGTTGCACCGCCACCTACATCGGCAGGATTACCGCTATGAATAGGAACAGCTGGGGGGAAATGAGCCTTCATTTTTTTGACACGTTCTGGAGATAACTTTCCTATTGTAAGACCAAATCGTTCTAATTGATCCATTCCGCCAATCATTGGACCTGCACCATTACTAGTCATAGCAACTTTGTTGCCCTTTGCAGGGGGTTGCCATGCTAGTGCCTTCAGGACTCCAGCAAGTTGCTGATAACTGTCAACAGAAATAATTCCTGCTTGTTTGAACGCACCCATAATGATTGCATTTGAGCCTCCAAGTGAGCCTGTATGAGATGCAGCTTGTTTTGCACCTGCAGCAGTTCTTCCACTCTTCCAAATAACAATGGGTTTTTTCTTTTCTTTCATTACACGTTTTGCAACATTAATGAATTTTCTACCATCACCAAATCCTTCAACATATAATCCAATTACTTTAGTTTGAGGATCATTTGCAGCATACCAAATCATATCTGCTTCATCAACATCAGAACGATTACCAAAACTAATCATCTTGGATAAACCAAAAGAATCAGCACTTTCCAACATACTAATTCCCATAGTTCCGCTTTGTGAGAAAAATGCTACAGGACCTAATTTTGAACGTAACATTCTTTCTTGTCCTTGGAATGCACAATCAAGACGATTAGCAGCATTGAACATCCCAATACAGTTTGGACCGATAATTCTAATTTTATGTTTTTTAGATAATCTTGCTACTTCAGCTTCATATGCTGCTCTTTCTCCACCAAGTTCTTTTCCTCCACCAGATACAATTACAACACTATGAACACCTTTCTTTGCACAATCCTCTAAGACAGGAGGAGTCATTGACAAATCAACAGAAACTACAACAAGATCAACTTTACCTGGAATTGCTGAAACTGTCGGATAACATTTCTGTCCGAAAATTTTGTCAGCCTTTGGATTAATTGGAATAACCTTTCCTTTAAAATCATAATTTACCAAACTATCTAAGATTGAATTACCAATCTTTCCAGGTGTTGCTGAGGCACCGACTAGTGCAACAGTTTTTGGAGTAAAGAATGTCTCCATGTTGTCTTTGTTTGGTTTTGCTTTTGAGATAGAGTTTTTCTTTATCTCTTTGTTTAGAATAATTTTTGCATCAACTACAAAGTGTGATTTTGGATATACAATCACAGGATTAAAGTCAATACTGTTAATGTAATCAGCATTTTCTATACCTAATTTTCCAATATTTACTAACATTTTTGCAACCATGTTAATATCAATTGGTGCACTTCCTCTGAATCCTTTGAGAAGTTTTGAACCTTTGAGTTCATTTAACATGGATTTTGCATCAGAAGTGGTGATTGGGAGCATTCTAAATGCAACATCCTTCATAACTTCTGTCATGATTCCACCTAGTCCCACCATAATGATTGGGCCAAATTGAGAATCGTTTTGAATACCTACAATTAGTTCAACACCTTTTGGAACCATTTTTTCCAAAAGAATACCTTTTACTTCTACTCCTTTCTTTTTTGAAAGTCTACCATACATGTCATTGAACGTCTTTTTTACATCACTTACATTATCTAATCCAACTTTAACTCCACCAACATCAGTTTTGTGTAAGATTTGTGGAGATACAACTTTCATTACAAGTGGAAACCCAATCTTTTTTGCTTGTTTGGCTGCTTCTTCAGCTGAAGTTACAAGTGCAAAAGGTGGAACTTTAACGCCATAATTTTTGAGAATAGATTTTGATGATTCTTCAGTGATGACTTTGTGATCAGTTTGGATAATTTCATCAAAAATTTTCTTAACTGCAGCCATCGTTCGATCGATGAAATCAAAACTCAGTATATTAATTTAATTAATTTGACAAAATTCAATGCCTAGTATTTGACACCAAGAAAATGAAATTTCTGATCGCTGTTTGATTCAGTCTATTGTGACATCAAATTTTGACAGGTTTGGAACTCTAGCTTGAGATAAAATAGTTTTGGGTCTTAGTTCGTTAGGGATTCAGAAATCTGGAACAGGTAGGAATCCAAGCAAAATTACCGTTTCTAGCAATGCGGCACCTATTGCTCCCAATATCATGAGTATTAGTTTTGTTCTCATTTTCTTTTTCTCCAAATTTTTATGCCAAAAATTATTCCAATAAAAATTATAATCAAAACAACGGTCATCAAAAGAATCATAACAATCCATTGATGTCCATAACTGATCCAACTCATACCTGACATTTCAGAATATTCAATCCCACATTCTTCACAGTTTTCAAAATATCTGTAATTGATACCTACTGGAACTGCACCATAAAATACGATAGATATTACTGGAAAAAATGCAACGATTCCAATCACTGAAAAAATTACATAGTACCTAGTTTTCATCGCTCTAGTGTATTGGGTTCAAAGATAGTTTATCAATGACATATTCAAATTCTTCAGGAGATGAAGTCCATTCATATCCAGATATGGTTTGGAACTTGCATGAAACAGTTCTGATTTCATTTTCTTCAATACTGCCTGCATCTACACAGCTTTGCATGCATTGGTTTTCATAAATAGAAGACTCACTGGAGTAACCACCATCGTTTCCCGAAGCAGATATAACGCATTGTCCAAAAGTTGCCATCTCTCCTAATAGTTCAGTATGGAGAATTATCTTTAAAATGGCAACAATTCCAAGTATTCCAATTATTATCAAAAGTATAGTTTTCAATAAATCAATCTAAA
>JBHHVV010000011.1:0-28716 GCA_046754445.1 Candidatus Nitrosopumilus sp. | reverse complement strand
TAGTTCCAGCCACTTTTAGTTTGTCAGAATACATTCTTTGTTCTATAGATGTAATATCTGAAATGTTTTCTAAATATGGTTTAAGATTATTAAAATGTGCAATGGGAAGTAAATCAAATTCTTCTAAAGTTAAATTATGACTAAGATAATCTTCAATGATTTTATGAGATTGAGTACCAATGTCTTGAGCTTGTGCTGTGATATATTCATGAGCAGGTTCATTTTCCCTCCAAGAAGTTAAACTATTCTTTTTCTCTTCAGATGCAGTTGCAGACAATATAGTACTAATTGAGGGGTAAATTTTGTCAAATTTTGTCTGATACCAATGCCCATCATCCCGTTCTAATAGAGCAGGTTCTCGAATTTGGAGCATTTGAGAAAAGTTAGACACCATATAAAACAAAATATAGCAATTATTGAATTTTTTGAAACTAAAATGTCTTAATTTTTATTCAATCATTTGTTTGAATTTATCAAATTCAGATTTTGTTTTAACGAATTGATCTGTCACAATTTTTTTCAAAGAAAAAAGATGATCTAATTTTTCATTAATTATAAAAACAGATTCATCAAAAATCACAGTATCAATAAATTCATCATTTGGATAAACAGTATATTCAAAGAAATTGCCATTATTCTGAATTTTTAATTTAAATCCAAATAACAAGCCCAAGTCATCATGTTTATTGAGAAAGCCAATCAAACTAGCCTTTAGAGTCTCATTTGATGTAATGGAGTTAAAAAGTGATTCATTTTCCAAGTTTTTATCAATAATGCATGCAACAGGTTTGCCTTTAATATGTAAAATTTTAGATTCATGAGTTGGAAAATATTGTTCAGTATCAGACATTTTATCTAATGGCATGATAGGATTTAGATAATTTCATTGATAATTTAACTTTGTTTTATCCTCATAAGAAATGAATAGATAGTTAAAACATTGTATTATTGCCATGACAGAAAAATTGTCTAAATCACAAGAACTGAAAGAATTAAAGAGAAAACTCAGTAGACAAAAAAAAGAAAAACAAGAAGGGTTTATCAAAGAAAAACTAGATACGAAAAAATTAGATTATGACACTATTTCATTAATTATAGAAATATTTGAAAAATCCAAATTTAGTTGGCAAAAAGAACATTTTGGACTTTTTGATAAAAGACCAAATGAATTCAGAGGCAGAGAATTGCCCAAAAATAACAGAGAATGCATCATGTTAGGAGTGAGACTAGGAATGCTTAGAAGTAAAATAATTTTTAATCTCAGAGACAGACAAGTTACAGTAAAAGAAAGACAGTACATAGATGATGTATTATGGAATCTTGTATGGCATCACTGGAAAGAAGCAAGAACACTGTATGATTTTTTAAATAAAGATGAAACTAGAGGTTCATTTTGTTTAGAACGATAAAAATACCAGATCTGTCAAATTATCAAATATGAGTAATTTAGATGAATCGATAGGCAAAATCCTTTTAGATCTACAAAAAGATGATCCATACACATTCAAGAAATTAATGAAACGAGCCCAGGAAGAAAATCCAGAACTTTTTGAAGATAGCATTAGTGAAGAAAACAAAGAGATTGATGAGTACAATAGACAAGTTGACGAATATAACAAAAAAATTGATGAAAATTAAAAAAGAACAGATATAACATAAATAAGTCATTAATGTAATATGTTATAATGGGATTTCTCAAAAGTCTTAGCAAGTATTGTATTCTCAAAAAAGTCAGAGATAAAGCGGATGAGCCTGAAGAAAAATAAGTTTTACATCTGCCACAATAAACTCATGACTCCATAAAATATCACGATAGAAACACCAATTGCAATTACTCCAATAGTTGATTGTTTCATTTTTCTGTAATTGATTTTGATAAGAATCCCGACAGCCAAAAATGCATTATTTTTCTATTCAAATCTACAAATGTTTCAGCATTATTATTCAAAGTTTTAACGTTTTTTGTTCCTGATTCTATTGTAGCAATAGCAATCTTGTTACAAGCTAATCTATATTTTGTAATTTCATCACCAAGATTTTCAATAATTGTTTTTGATATTTCGGGTAAAATAAAATAAAATCCAGATTTTCTACACATCTCTTTTTGTAATTGAACATTTGCAATAACAGTATTTTTCCATGCCTTGTAGGATTCATTTTGAAAATCAAAAAGCGTTTGCTGATAATGAAGTACAGAATGCTCTATTTCTGAAAAATATTTTCTGTTAACTTTATCAATTAATCCAAATCCATCATTTTGAGAACTCTGAGAATCTTCGTTCATAAAATGATGAATATTTTGAAGAATTTAAAGAGATTGATATAAAAATTCAGTGCAGAATAATTACTGTAATGGATCATGTCAACTTTTCGTGATTATTTTTCATCACAATTTCAAGAAAGATAAGTATCTCTATGAGTCTTGATGACTAATTTGTATATTGGGTTCAATGATATAGTATCCCCATGCTTTAAGATGTGCACCCATCCCATTTGAGAGAGTTCTTTTACCTTCTTTTCAACATTTTTTCCATTATTATTAACTACTTTACTGAGCCTGTTCTTCATCCGGGGATAGTTTGTGTAAATCTGTCCCCACGCACCTTGATCCCATAAATATGAAATAATTTGTGCCTTTAATTCATCATCAGAAAACTCTCTTTTCATAAGTACACTTATCGTACCTTATGCAGCTAGGGTTTTTATAGTTTCATTCAACAATCATAATTGTTGAATCGTATTGGAATCCGAGAGATTAGTATTTAGAATATACGGTAAATCACCAACTATCAAAATAGTCGATTTTTTACTCAGTTTCCCCAAGAATGAGTTTACGACTACAGAGATTATTGAGGATTTAGGAATGTCAAAGACCACATTTTACAAATATTTTGATGATTTGTTAGATATGGAAATTGTAAACGTAAATCCAGAACATACAAAACCAAAATTATACAGCATAAATCTAGAAAACCCATTAGTGCACAGCATAAGAAACACTATCGACTTTGTGTCAGAAAGAATATCTGACAAAGAATCACTAAAATTGAAAGTAAAACCAATTGAATTCAAAATAATGCAATTAGAACACCTACAAAACAGAATAATGCATTTAAAAAAATTAGAAAGACAAACAAAGACAGAGATTAAAAAATTAGAAGATCCAATAAAAGTTTAGAATATCTATTCGTGAATTTTGGAAAAATTTTCTATATTAAAAAGTACTATGACTTGATTTATTCCAAAAAGTCATCCTGAATCGTGAGGATGCTTTTCTAATTCCTGTTTGAGATGTGTGTTTTCCTCTTTTAGTGACCTCATCTTCTTTCCTAATAATTCCACTGAAATGTCAAGTGCTTTACTATTGAATAGTTCTATTTTGGTCCTTACTGTTTCTAAGATTAGTTTTCCTGCATTGTTTTTGGTACTTGGATTTTTTGCAGTAAGAAACATCTCTTGTGAACCTTGTACTACTAACTCTATATCATTCCACATGTTTTCAATATAACTTGAGTAATTTGATTCAGATAAATCTCTCAAGAAACTATTTCGTTGATTAATTGCTAATCTGTCTCGATACAGAGTTGACCTGTCTATTTTGTACCCTTTCTCTTTGATTTTCTCTAACAATATCTTAGGTGTAACTGGAATATGTTCAGCTTTGAGATCTGAGATAATCTCTACAAGAACATGTTGTCTTGTAACAATATCATTGACATCATTGTTGAGTTTCAAAACTGTATTGAATCGCTTGCGTAGTCCGTGGGCAAGTTGTTCAGAGTATCTGCCATTTTTCTTCTCTCCAATAATTGCAGAATTTGTTCTGGCTCTAGTTAAGATTCCTTGCAATGCTTAGTTGAAATTGAGTTTTGTGAAACAGTTGCAAATTGATACCTTTCTCTAAACAATGGAGATTCATCTGTTAGTATTTCGTGGTCTTTTCTTCGTTGTTCCAAATACAAGTCCAAAGCTTCAGAAGCTTCAGGAGTTAGAAACGTATGATACTCTTCAGTAGAATCCTCACAGACTAGAATCATTTTGCAACCATGTGACATCTCAGTTATGTGTTTTAGTTTCAAGTCAGGTACTGCACCAATTCTAACACCACTTGAAGCTAGAAAATGAATCAGTGCCTTGTTTCTAATTTGAGGAGTTGCATCAAGCATTCTTTTTACATCACTTGTTTGATATGCAGAAGATCCTGAATGTTTTGTCATTGCAGGGTATAGTCGTTTTATCTTTCTCCAGTTCAAATCAATCTCATTTACTTCCAAAAAAGTTTTGATTGCATTAGAATATGTAGAAACAGAGTTTGCACCAATAGTTTTCTTCAAAAAAATAACATATTGTTCTACCATCTGTTGTAGTTTCTTTTGCTCTATAGTAATGACATCATCAAATGATTCTAAAGAATAATGTTTCATGAATTTCTTTACAAGATAAGTGTATGTCTTTACAGATTCTTTTGACTTTAAAGATTCTTCAAACATTAATTGTGAGTGGGAAATGACCATACTGTGATTAGAACGTACTAGTAAATAATCACGTTTATGGTCAATTACTGTAATGAATAATGAATATCACAAAACAGAATAGTGCCATTTGGCAATGTCTTTGCAGTGATTCGGTGTCCATCTTGAAGACCTTTACCACACACATAACATTCAACTTTAGATACAGATGATTGAAATTTTCTTGTGTTTTTGAGAATCTGCATATCCTGCATAATAGCTCGATTTACCTCCTGCATGACAATAATTATACGATCAAATATGATATAAAGGTACCGTACTATACCGTAATTAATTCATGCCTAAAAATCAATTATTTTAGACGAGAATACGTAGATCACAGACTACTCATCAATTTAAATAATAAAGCAGCAAAATTTTGTTTATGGGTGGACACCTTTGGAAATGCTCAAGCAAAAATAATACCCCTAGATTTATCTGAAAACCAATTTCAAATTTATAACAAGATTTCAAGAAATTATTCACATTCATTTCTCTTTGAATCATTAACTGGTCCAGAAGTTCTAGCTGAAACATCAGTAATGGGATTTGATCCAAAGATTATTCTGAAAGGATATTCAGATAAAGTAAAAATTATTTCAAATGGAAAAATCAATACAATTCAGACAACTGAGCCGTTTTTGGAATTAAAAAAATTGTTAGGAAAATCAGAGGATCAAAGTTATAGATATTTGGGAGGAGCTGTAGGAGTAGTAAACTATGATGCAATAAGACTAGCAGAAGACATTGCAGACTCTCATAATTCAAATCAGCCATTAATGGAATTTGGAATTTATGATGACGGAATTCTCTTTGATAACATACGCAAAAAACTATTCTATTTTTATCATGAGGAAAATAGATTTGATAAGTTAGTAATGAGTGATGACGAATTTGGAGAATTCCAATCAAGCGAAGTTACACCAAATATGGACAAAGAGAAATTTTCAAAAATTGTAGACGAAGCAAAAAAGTATATTCATGATGGAGATATTTTTCAGGTAGTTCTCTCTAGAAAATTTGCATTTAACACACAAGGAGATAATTTAACATTATACAAAACACTACGGAAATTGAATCCATCACCATACATGTACCATCTAAAACAAGATAAAAAAACAATCATTGGAGCATCACCAGAAATGTTAGTCAGAATTACAAATGATAAGGTTGAAACGTTTCCAATTGCCGGAACAAGGAAAATTACAGATAATGAAGAAAAAAACAAACAACTTGCAGAAGAATTAATCCATGATGAAAAAGAACTAGCCGAGCACACAATGTTGGTAGATTTGGGAAGAAACGACATAGGAAGAGTTTGTAAATTTGGTAGTGTTCACCCAGAGTCATTGATGAAAATTAAACGATTTAGTCACGTTCAACACATTGTTAGTCATATTGTAGGTAATTTAGCACCTAAAAACGACATGTTTGATGCGTTTCAAGCTGTATTTCCTGCAGGTACAGTTTCAGGAGCGCCAAAAGTTAGAGCCATGGAGATTATTGATGAATTAGAAACTGAATCCAGAGGATCATATGCAGGAGCTGTAGGATATTTCTCATATAACGGATGTTGTGATTTTGCAATTGCAATTAGAAGCATTTTCATTGATGATGACAAAGGATTTGTGCAATCAGGCGCAGGAATAGTATCAGATTCAATTGCCGAAAATGAATTCAAAGAAACTGAACATAAAGCAGGTGCAATGCTTCAAGCATTAAAGGAGGCATCCAAATGAAATTTCTAATAATTGATAACTATGATTCATTTGTGTACAACATAGCACAATATCTTGGAGAATTAGGAGTTAATTGTGATGTAATTAGAAATGACAAAATTACATTAGAACAAATAAAACAATCAAACTATGACGGGATAATAATTTCCCCAGGACCCGGAACTCCAGAGGAAAAAAAGTATTTCGGAATATGTTCTGATGTAATCAAGGACATGGGATCATCAACTCCGATTTTAGGGGTTTGTTTAGGACATCAAGGAATAATTCATGCATTTGGAGGTAAAGTTACTAATGCAGGATGTGTTAGACATGGTAAAACAAGCCCTGTTGATCATACAAATTCAGAATTGTTCATTGATGTGAAAAATCCATTTAGAGCAACCAGATACCATAGTTTAGTGGGAGATAAAACAGTAATCCCAGATGTCTTAGAAGTAACAGCTACTGCTGCAGATGATGGAGAAGTCATGGCAATTAAACATAAAAAATACTTGATTCAAGGAGTGCAATTTCATCCAGAATCAATAATGACTGAAGATGGGAAAAAAATTCTAGGGAATTTCATAAAACAAGTAAAGGAGGCAAAATTAGGCTCAAAATAGTGCCTGAAACACAAAATTATGAATGAAATTCTTTCTGACCGTGAAAAGTTGGTCTCAGTGTATGGATTTACAAAACATTATTCAGATGAGAATATTCCAGATGATTTTATACATATGTTGGTAGAACAATGTGTTAAAAAAAATACAAATCTAAAATTATTTAATTTAAAAAAAGAAATAGATGGACTGGATAATTTTTTAAATTTCACAGTTGAATCAACAATGCAGAACATCGAAAAATCAATTTTTTATCAAAGAGTCATTTTAGATGATCCTAAACCATACACAGTAGGAGAATATCTAAAAGATAATCCAAGAGAGGCATTAATCTTTGTATATTCTGTTGGCAAAGGCATAGCAGATTCATCCAAGGAAAATAACATTCCATTTGATTTTGAAAACTATATAAAAAAATTTGATGAGTGGGTATTCTACGAAAGTTTCTCAGAAAAAGAATTTGAAAAAATACCTAAAGATACATCAGAATTCTTAGATACAGTAATTGAAGAAATAAAAAGAAAGCCAAAGGAGAAAAAATGATTACAGACATTATATCAAAATTACAACAAAAAGTAGATTTAAGTTATGATGAAATGAATTTAATTATGACAGAAATTCTTTCAGGGAAAACTAATGATGAACAAAATATAGGATTTCTGTCAAGCTTAGCAGAGAAAGGAGAAACAGATGATGAGTTATTAGGAATGCTAGATAAAATGCAAGAATTTTCATTAAAAATTAAACCAAAAAATCATGGAACGATTATTGACATGTGTGGTACTGGAGGAGATAAACTTCAGACATTCAATGTGTCAACTACTGCATCATTTGTTGTTGCAGCAGCAGGAGGAATAGTTGCAAAACATGGAAATCGTTCCAGTTCTGGAATTTTAGGAAGCGCAGATATTTTTGAGCATTTTGGGTATAATTTGAGCCTAAATCCAGACGAAATAGCAGAAATTTTATTCAAACACAACATCTGTTTTATGTTCGCTCAAAAATTTCATCCTGCCATGAAACATGTTTCAAATGCAAGAAAACAACTTGGAAAAAGAACTGCCTTTAATCTATTAGGACCATTATCAAATCCAGCAGGCGTAAAAAATCAACTTGTAGGAGTATTTTCAACAGAGTATTTAGATAGACTTCCACTGATTTTGAAAAGAAAGGGTGCAGAAAATATCATGACAGTACGTTCTGATGATGGAATGGATGAATTTTCAACTAGTTCTACAAATCGTGTATGTATTTTAAGAAACAATAAAGTGTTAATGAATGCAATAGAACCTGAAGTTATAGGACTGCATAAATCTAAATTAGAAGATATACAAATTAAGACAAAAGATGATGCGATAAAATCATTTGTGGGGGTACTAAATAATACTGCAAATCAAGCAATGATTGAAACTACAGCTCTAAATGCAGCTGGTGGATTAATTGTTGCAGACATTGTAAATAATTTTGAAGAAGGTGTAGAATTAGCACTAAATACAATTAAAGATGGAAAAGCGTTTTCATTATTAGAGAAATTTGTTGCAGACACAGGTAACATTTCAAAATTAAAGGAGATGATTTAATGGCAGAGAACATTCTAAGAAAATTAGTAAACAATTCACAAATAGCAATTGATGATGGAGTATATGATGTTGATACAAATTTGCAAAAATCAACCAAAGACTTTGTTCAAATAATTAAAACAAATCCACATGCCACATTACTTACAGAAATAAAATTTGCGTCACCATCGCTTGGAAAAATTAGAACCGCATCAGATCCAGTAAATATTGCAAATCAAATGATTGCAGGAGGTTCAAAAGCATTATCAGTTCTTACGCAACCACATCTGTTTAATGGGTCACCAGAATACTTCATGAAGGTAAGACAAGCAGTAGATGTTCCATTATTAATGAAAGATATAATGATTGATAAAATTCAGATTGATGCAGCAAAGAAAATAGGTGCAGATTACATGTTGGTTATACAGTCATTATATGACCAAAAGTTTCTCAAAGATATTGATGAATTTATTGATTATGGCCACAAACAAGGATTAGAAATTTTGTTAGAAGTGCACACCAAAAATGAATTTGAAAATGCACTAAAAACAGATGCAGACATTATTGGTATCAATAATAGAAATTTAGATACGTTAGAAATCAAACTGAAAACAACCAAAATAGTTCTAGAAGGATATGAAAAATCAAGAATCATTCTATCAGAGAGTGGAATTGAGACTCCAGAAGACATCCAATATCTAAAAAAGTGTGGAGCAAATGCATTTCTAATAGGGTCAAGCATCATGAAAAGCGATAACATTCAAGAACGGGTAAGAAAGTTGGTGAATGCATATTGAAATATCCTAAGAATGGAAGATTTGGTGAATTTGGCGGAAAATATATTCCAGAAACACTAGTTCCTGCAATAGAAGAACTAGAAGAAAATTATCTAAAATTCAAAGATGATAAAAATTTCAAAAAAGAGTTAGATTATTATCTTAATGTGTATGCAGGTCGTCCAACACCATTATACTATGCAAAAAATTTGTCTGAAAAACTTGGAGGTGCCAAAATCTATCTCAAACGGGAGGATCTATTGCATGGAGGAGCCCATAAAATCAACAACACATTAGGTCAAGCATTATTAGCGAAAAAAATGAATAAAAAAAGAATCATTGCAGAAACGGGTGCAGGTCAGCATGGTGTTGCAACTGCAATGGCATGTGCTGCATTAGGAATGAAAGCAGAAGTATACATGGGATACAAAGATACAATTCGTCAAAAACTTAATGTGTTTAGAATGGATTTACTTGGTGCCAAGGTACATCCAGTTAAATCGGGTTCAAAAACACTAAAGGATGCAATTAATGAGGCAATCCGTGATTGGATAACCAATGTAGAAACAACATATTATCTCCTAGGATCTGCAGTAGGCCCACATCCATATCCAGTAATGGTGAGAGATTTTCAAAGTGTCATTGGTGAAGAAATAAAATCACAAATGAAGAAAATCAACAACAAGTCACCAGATAGCGTCATAGCGTGTGTAGGTGGAGGCTCTAATGCAATTGGAACTTTTTACCCTCTTGTAGATACTAATTCAGAAATTATAGGAGTTGAAGCAGCAGGTAAAGGACTTAAATCAAAAATGCATTCTGCAACATTGTCTGCAGGAACAAAGGGCGTATTACACGGTATGATGACATATTTGTTACAAGACGAAGAAGGACAAATCACAGAAACACATAGTATTTCAGCAGGGCTTGATTATCCAGGAGTGGGTCCTGAGCATTCTTACTTTAAAGATACAAAACGAATCAAATATCATTCAGCAACAGACACAGAAGTAATAGATGCGTTTTTGATGTTGACAAGAGCAGAAGGAATTATTCCAGCGTTAGAATCTGCTCATGCAATAGCTGAAGCAATAAAAGTTGCAAAAAAAGGAAAAGAATCAGAATCAATCGTTGTGACACTTTCTGGAAGAGGAGACAAAGACGTAGAAGAAGTACAAAAATATCTGAATAAAAATGTCAAAGATTAAAGAAAAATTTGCAGAATTAGACAAAAAAAAGGAAAAAGCTCTGATAGCATATATCATGTCAGGATTTCCAAATGAAAAAGCCACAATATCAACTGTAAAAGGTCTAGTAAAAGGGGGGGCAGATATCATAGAATTAGGATTTCCATTTTCTGATCCATTAGCAGACGGTCCTGTAATTCAAAATGCAAGCACCGTTTCACTAGATAAAGGTACAAAGATAAAGAAATTTTTTAACACTGTAAAAAAAATTAGAAAAGAAACAAACATCCCGCTAGTGCTTATGACATATACCAATATTTTGTATCACAAAGGATATTCAAAATTTATTGCAGAAGCAAAAAAAGCAGGGATTGATGGACTCATACTCCCAGACATGTCAATTGAGGAATCAAGCGAATATGCCAAAGCAGCAAAAAATAATTTAGATACAATATTTTTAATTTCACCTAATACAAATAAGAAAAGAATAGAAAAAATTTCAAAATCATCATCAGGGTTTTTGTATCTTGTTGCAGTTTATGGTACAACTGGCATAAAATCTGAAATTAAAAACTACACATTAAAAGCCATCAAAAATGTGAAGCAGACCAAAGGCAAAATTCCAATAGGGGTAGGATTTGGTGTTTCAACTCCAGATGATGTAAAAAAATATGTTAATGCCGGGGCAGATGCAGTGATCGTAGGTAGCGCATACTTGAAATTAATTGAAAAAACACCACAAAACAAGCTAGAATTAAAAATTGAATCATTTACAAAAAGTCTAAAAAAACAAACTATCAGATAACCGTCATAGTGTGGTGGTCCATACAAACTTTCATGGAGGGGAACTCTATCAGCATTGACCACCAACTAGATAGTCATCACAATAAAATGAGCAAAGAAAAATAAAAAAAGATCGTTGAAAATTTCTAAAAATTATTTAAAAAAATAAATAATTTTTTACAATTGTAAAGATCGTAAGAATCTAGAAAATAGATAATTTTGAACGAGTTAAAAATAATGTAGAAATTAATCCGATACTCAAAATACTGATTGTCAATAATCCAAATTCAGGGATAACATAAGTTCCCATAATTTTGATTTTCTTAGAATCAGTTTCAAGTGGAATTGTTAATTTAATTCCAGTAGTCGTAGTGTCAGTTTCGAAATCCACCATATCATCATCTACCCAAACATTTTTAGGATTTTCTAGTAATCCAGTAGGTAGAATTATTATAATTTGATCATTTTCAGTATTACCTGAAATAGTAAATGTCAAAGATTTTTCTTCAGTATCAATGTAAACTGTATTTTGAAGATTAGTATCAAGAATATACTTGACTTCAAACCCCAACCCATCCTCACTATACCCAGAAGCTACCCTGTCAATGGTTTGAACACTTCCAGGATTATTTATCACATGGACTACGCCATTCATCCAAGGGTGAAGACTGCAGTAATAGTAAAAATCACCTAATTCTGCAAATTTTTTAGTATACGATTCGCCTGCAGTGAAAAATCCACTATCAAACAATCCATTTTCTTCACCTGATTGCGTAACGGATGTCACTGTATGAAATGCAGTATCTGCATTTTCCCAAGTAATAGAATCTCCAGGATAGATAGTAATTTCTCCGGTTGTATTTCCAGTTGATTTTTCAGACCAAAAATATGGAGCACCGGGATCTGATGCACCAGATGGGATTTTAATTTCATAAGTTGTTTCTGCAAAAGCAGAAAGTCCCATAGAAAAAACAAGAGAAATCAACAGGGATAATACGAAATGTAAAACTTTCACACAATAACAAACCATAATCAGATATTTCAACCCTTATGATCGACAAAACATACAAAAACCAGATATTCGTTTCATTAATGTGCAGACGAAGTTTATTTTTGTCACTGGCGGTGTCATGTCTGGCCTGGGAAAAGGTGTTACCACTTCCTCGATTGCAAAATTATTACAATTAGCAGATCAAAAAGTATCATGTATCAAAATAGATCCATATCTCAACTATGATGCTGGAACTATGAATCCAGTAGCACATGGAGAAGTCTTTGTTACAGACGACGGGGGAGAATGTGATATGGATATTGGAAACTATGAGAGATTCCTAAACCAAGATATTCCAAAAAGCCACAACATAACAACTGCGCAAGTTTATTCTTCAGTAATAGAAGCAGAAAGAAAAGGAGAATATCTTGGAGTATGCGTTCAAATCATCCCACACGTTACAGATGAAATTAAAAATAGAATTAGAAAGGTTGCAGTAGATGAAAAATTAGATTTTTTGATAGTAGAATGTGGCGGAACAGTAGGAGATATAGAATCATTGCCGTTTCTAGAAGCACTAAGACAAATGAGAGTAGAAGAAGGTCCACAAGGAGTGATTTTTGTTCATGTTACATTAGCTCCGTCATTAGATGTAGTAGGCGAACAAAAAACAAAACCCACACAGCATAGTGCACAGGAATTAAGAAGAATTGGTATTCAACCAGACTTTTTAGCAGTTAGATGCACATTGCCATTAGAAGAAAAAACAAAAAAGAAGATTGCGATGTTTACAAACGTAACTGCAAAAGATGTACTATCATGTCATGATGCCAAATCAATTTTTGAAGTTCCACAGATGCTTTATGATCAAGGAATTATGGATGCAATATTTACAAAGTTTGGAAAAGTTGGGATGGTTAATGCATCAGCTAACTGGGACAAATGGAATAAAATTGCACAAAACATGGTAAATCATGAAGACCAAAAAGTGAAGATTGCAATGGTAGGAAAATACGTAACACTAGCAGATAGTTATGTAAGCGTAAATCATGCACTAAAACATGCTGGAGCACAAATTGGAAAATCAATAGATATTGATTGGATTGATTCTGAATCAATAGAAGATTATTCTATTTTATCAAATTATCATGGAATTTTAGTTCCAGGAGGATTTGGAACTAGAGGTTCAGAAGGAATTATACAAACTGCAAACTATGCTCGTGAAAACAACATACCATATCTTGGAATATGTTTTGGATTCCAATTAGCTGCAATTGCATTTGGAAGAAACGTTTTGAACTTAGAAGATGCAAACTCTACAGAAATAAAAGACAATACAAAGAATCCAATTGTAGATTTGCTGCCAGAACAAAAAGATGTTTCTGGAATGGGAGGGTCACTAAGATTAGGTGCAAACGATGTATTAATCAAAGACAATACAATCGCAAAAAAAATCTACAATACTACAACCATTAGCAAGCGTCACAGACACAGATATGAAATTAACAAGAAATACATTCCAGAATTTGAAAAAAATGGTTTGATATTTTCTGCAGATAGTGATGAAGGTAAAAGAATGGAGATGTTAGAAATTCCATCTCACAAATTTTACCTAGGTGTTCAATTTCATCCAGAATTCAACAGTAGACCAGGATTTCCTGAAGAATCATTTTTGGCATTTATCAGAGCAGCGTCTGAAAAATAACCTCTCCATTAGAAACAATTCCATTAATGGGAATTTGGAGCATTCTCTAAATAGTAATCAAATTACAAAATAATCAGATCGATGGCAAAGTGTAAGGAATGCGATAATGAGTACGAGGTAGGAGTCAAAGGTTTTTGTTCTGATGAATGTTTCAAAAAAAATATTCAAAATAGGATTAACGAGGCTGTAGCAAATGACGATTCACATACAACTAATATTTCCAAAGATAGAGATTAGAAACATTATTCAATTTTAGAAATCTCATAAATTTTTTGTCTTGCATCTCGGATAGATACTTTCTTTTTCACATAACCTTTTTTCAATAAATGGCTTAATGCCAATCTTACTGTTCTATCAGGAAGTAATGTTTTGTTTGCCAGATCTTTTTGTGTTAGAGCACCCTCATATTCTAACGTCTTTAACAATAATTTTGAGCTAGGTGGCATACTAAGTAATTCTTCTGCAAGATGTACTTTTTTTGCAAGTGCAGAAATTGCTGTTGAATCTTTTTTAAGACGAATAATTTTTGCAGGAGGAAAAAATTGAGAACATTCTACAGTTTTGTTAACTTTGTATCTATCCAAACCATCAAGAACAACTTCGCAATGCAATCTGGCAGAAATATCATCAATTTCAATTGAGCTGTCATTAGATACTATGATAGGTCTTCGTGTAACATCGAGAGAATTCACAGAGATAATTTCAAACACAGCAGAATCTTGAAACAAAACAGGACCGCCTGCAGACATAGAATAAGCAGATGACCCAATAGGAGTAGACACAATTATGCCATCACTGTTATCGTGCCATACTTCTTCATCATTTACACGTAGTGTATGCTCCATCAACATTGCACTTTTGGATGAAAAAACTGCAACGTCATTTAATACAGGGTAAACATTCTTTCCATCTATTTTTACTCCCAAACGAGGAACCTCCTCAATAGTGTAGTTTTGTTTTTTCAAAATTCTAACAAATGAAGAAAATTCTTTAAGTTCTATTTGTGCCAAGAATCCACTAGCCTCACCTTCATTAATACCCAAAACAGGGGAAGTAGAATCAAAAGTACGATGAAAATAATTTCTGACGCCCTTATCACCTCCCAAAACAATTATGAGGTCAGCTTGTTTTCCTTTGGATTTAGGAATTGAGAATGATTTGATATCGTTTTCAGCTAAAATTTTTTTTATAGTCTTTGCAGCATTTTCAGCAGTTCCAGAACCATAGATACCTATTTGCACAGAAGAAACGATCCATTCAGTACAATAAAAGAATATTTGATATTTCGTGCGTATAACTCTAAAAATAATATTGTCAATGGAAGAAAAAAGTATGATTAATTAAAATCCCTAGTACACCCGCATTTTACATAAACAACTTTGAATTCCCCATCAGATTTGACATTATGAGAGATTGGTTTTCTACAATGCTGGCATTCTACAAATCCATGATACTCTTCAACATGAATTATTTTGTATTGCCATGACTTTGTTTTCTCATCCCAATAAACAGAATTGATTTCAGATGGGCCATCCATGACTAAAATATTTCAAAGGATTTTCAATATTTGTCTTTGGCGATTTTTAAAATGTAGTAATTTGAAAAACCACAGAAAGAAATAGTTTCAAACAATAGCCTTAAGTTGAAAAATATTTAAGCAAAACTGTGGATATTTCTTCAAAAAAATTACCAATTATTTTGATAATAATACTATCAAGTATACTTGTAATACAATATAGCAGTAATGATTCAAACAGAAAATTCATAGATTCTGAAACTTGTGAAATATGGGTAGAAGATGAATTAACCAAAAAGCCAAGATATTTGGATGAATTTGACACCAAATGTCTTGAGTTCAAAAATATTAATCCATAAGAATGAAATAAAAGATTAATTTGAATTTCAGCGAATACATTAGCGTAGAAGATAAATTTGGAAAAATCAACTACAAATCACGAAATTTAATTAAATTGTAAAAATAAGATGCATTAGTTTGGATAATTCCTTTTTGCGGAATTTTTTGCAATCCAACATTTTTAGAATCTAACGCTGCCTGTGCTGCGCCCCCTGCAAAACATAGAGCCCATAAGTAGTCTTTTTCTTTAAGCATAGTACAAGCAAATGCTGAACAGAAAATATCTCCAATTCCAGTAGTATCATGAATTTGTTTGTTGGGCAATGTAATTGAATAAATCTTATCTTTTACTAAAAGAGAAACATCTGTTTTGTTTGTAAGTAATACATACTCGATTCCTTTTTTCTGTAATGCTACCATCATTTGATCATTTGAGCCACCTACAATATGATTAGCTTCTTCAGGGTTTACTTTAATTGCATTTATATCAGATAGATCAAGATCGTTTTTTTCTAAAAATATTTTATTTTGAGTGTCTTTTTGCCTCAAAAAACCCTGAGGATCAACAAAAAGAAAATTAGAATTCTTTTTAATGTTTTTAAAAACATCGTTGGAAATTTCATGATATATTGGGCTTACAATATGTCCATCAGAATCAACATTAGAATATTCTATGGATTCACATTCATTTTCAAGTGTTAGAGTTCTGTCAGACCCAATTATTGAGATGGCAAATTTTGTAGTATTTTTTTTAGATTCTGAATTTACAAAATGTATTTTATTCTCTGAAAGATATTGTTGTGGAAAATCTGGACCAAATTTCGTAAAGAGATCTACGTCAAATTTGAATTGTCTTGCAGTGAGACTACAATAACATGCAGAACCCCCGATTTGTTCATAATTAGAATTATTGATATTTATTGTATCTAGTGCACAGTGGCCAAAAACAGCTAGTTTCATTTCTATTGATTTTTAGCATTGCAGATTTAGTTTTTTGCATTCTTTTTATCAAAACAGGTCATACACAGAATCTCACCTTTAGAAACAACTACCTCAACTCCAGAACTAAAGCAATTGTGACAAAGACCGCGCATTATTATCAATTAAAATGATTCAGTCTAGAATTAAAACAAGATCATTTTTTATTGTAAATTATGACAAATTTTCATATTTTTGAACAATAATACAAAAATGAATTAGACTATAGACTTGAAATCAAATTATTTCGGGTTTCAAAAAATATGCTCATTTTAAGCAGAATATCGTTTAATTTCAAACAGTGTACACCATTAGTAATGGGTATGGGAACAAAACCTGTATGGAAATGTGATGTTTGTAATCATGAATGGTTATCTAGAAACGACAGTATGCCATTGAGATGTGCATGCTGTAAAACACCCTACTGGAATAAATTTGAAAATGATAAAAAGAAAAGTCTCAATTCCATACAAAGAAAGACGAGGAGAGATTATGAGTAGTTTAGCAATTTATGTAATTGCTGGAATGGTGGTTTTAGCTACATCGTCTATTGCATTTGGAGCTACTCTTGCAACCCCATTAGAGTTCAACCTGATTGGAGCAAGCGACAATGTAAAAGTGGATTCAGCAAGAGCAAATATGACTGGAATTTCATTCATTACAGAAGTGTCAGGTCTTGGCGTAGTAGAAACTGATGGAATAAATTTTGATGTGGGTAATGAGGATCCATTGAATTCGCACACATATCAGATTTGCATTGTATTAGAAGGTCCCACAGGAGTGTTTAATCCAAACAGCGGAGATGTGCCAGCATGTACAACGACGTCATCAATTCCTGCAAATACTATACTTGTAAGCCAAATCATTAACTTGTCAAATGCAACTAGCATTAATGATCTTTTAGACATAAGTGTATCAATAGAAGAATTAAGTTAATAAATTAAGTTTATTTCAAATTAACAGATTCAGAAACATTCCATAAAAATTGACACAGTTTAGAAATATTATTTGTCATTTCAGTTGCATCAGTGCATAAAGAAATATCAGAACCCTCATCCATGAAATCATTTGTATTGGTAGAATCAGACATGAACATTTGTTTATTTTCAAATGCAAGAATTCTTCCATTAGATGGCAAATTTCCGATTTTCACTTGTGTTGCATTGAGACGTTTAATGTAAGGCAACATTTTTTTTTCGGCAGAATCAGTTATAACAAAAACTTTTCCTCCATTCTTAATACATGATTTAATTTTTTCAGGAATATCACTATGATACATTCGAATAATATCTTTTATCGAAGTTACAATGTAAACAACTCCAGTTGAATTTTCTAAAGAGATGCTGATTCCCGAATATACATTGTTTAAACCCTGAATTACACGAAATGTCGGAATTGATGTTCCAAAAGGTGCAGTAACCACACCGTCAATTTTCCGAATAATTTCTTTTTTGAATTTCTTTATATTATCCATTTCTTTTTTCTTTTTTTGTAAAACTAAATCAACCGCATTTTCAGGATCTGTCGGAATACATAATTTTGGACTAGAGATAGTCATAGATGCAAAACCTGCACTAACTAATTCATCTACTTTTCGATAGATTTTGTTTCTGTCAATTTTCATATCTTTTGCTAAAGATCCAGTTGTTGTAGGTCCAGTTCGTAAGAGATTCATGTAAATTTGACCAGCTTGAAAATCCAACCCCAGTAAAGATGAGAATTCCATACTGATATCGTTTACGTGTTTAATTATGGCAAGCTCATTTTTCGATGAATTTTTTTCCTCTAAATTCTGCTTTTGCATTATAATTTATACAAATTTTCACTTAATACCAATCAAGGTGATCAAAATGATCACTCTTTCAAATTAGCAAATAACCATAAAAATACACATTTCTTGATGTCCAGAAAAAAATAGTTCATGAAAAATCCACTTTTTCACAAAAATATTAAGAATTTTATCAATTAGAGGAGATGATTCAAGTATACCTTAAAACTTGCATCATTATTATCCAGTACTGAAAAAAATACATGTCTTTCAGAATCAAATATTAGAGCCAATTGGTATTTTTTTGATATACTTTGGTGATTTGGTGAAAAAAATTTTCTATATTATAATTCCATTAGTTGTATTTGGTTTGATTTTATCAAATGCATTATTTGGAGAGATATTATTTGACTCTAATTATGAACAAGACATTAACAAATATTCTATATACATACATCTACAACAAGATTGGAAGCATCCAGGGAATATTTTATTTGATGTGACAAATGTATGGTCAGATCTAAATTCTGAGCATAACAAAATGGATTTCTCTGACGAATCATCAGAGAGTACCTTACTTTCCAATTACAATTCCAATCAATTGCAATATCAGCATGATAAATCATTTGTTGAACTAAAGCATGATTTTAATAACTGTGAATCAAGTTGGAAGCCTATTTCATATCGTTATGTTGTTGATATGATACGTAACAAAATTGACCTAGCTCAAGGAACTAAATTAAATGATGATCCATATGTGTCAGTCTTCCCCAACATCATTAATGCCAGATACGATATTGAAAAACAGAAAGAATATGCAAAACAAGGATATGTGCAATTTATTCCAATTTGTACTGATAAAGGAACTACTTCGTATGAATATAGCATATCGTTAAACGATGAAAATATCGGATTTGATGTCTATTTTGTATCTTCCAAAGAAGAGATAGCAAATTATCTAAAAAAAGATTCTTTTGAATTCTATCCTCAAGAAGGATGTCATGCTCAGAATTATAATAGTTTTAATGGAATTTGTGAAAATGTGGGAAAAGATTCGGGTTTGTTGATAGTATTGCCTGATGAGCTTGAATCATCTTTAACAAAAGTTAAGATCAGCATTCATGAAAAACTCTAAAATATCTTGTTTTAATCATCAAACCAAGACTAGTTTTTGAAATATATAAACACCAAAATTTCAGATTAAATGGGATCAAGAAAAAATTGCTATTTTAGTCATAATACCTAAGGAAGTATTCATCTTCTCGCCAAGAATATAAGTAGGCAAAATTGTTTATTTTCATGCCACTTAAGCGTGCAAGTAGAGGTCGTACAAAAGGAGGAAAAGGTTCATCAGGAGTAGTACAATGTACTAACTGCGGACAAACGGTTCCAAAAGACAAGGCAAAAAAAGTTACATCAAAATTAAATCTAGTTGAACATACATTGGCAAAAGAACTTCGTGCACAGGGAGCATACATAGCATCCCCAACAGTTCTAAAATGGTATTGTATTTCATGTGCAATTCATTTTAAGATTCTTAAAATTAGATCAGCAGATAATAGAAGAAAACGTGGAAAACTACGTTAATCATTTTCTTTAATGTTTTTTGCAGTGAAAACCATTCTTTGAATTAATGTGATTCCAGCAATTATTACTACTATTAGAACTGCAACATCCATAAAACCGACAATACCAACTATCGCAATTACCAATAGTCTTTCTGCTCGTTCACCAATTCCTATACCTTGAAGTTTTATGTTAATGATGTCGGATTTTGCTCGAGCATAACTTACCAACAATGACAAAGTGATTGCAAGTAATACAACATAAGGTTCTGCATAACCACCAATTAAAATTCCTAAAAAGATTGCAACCTCAGCTATTTTATCAAACATTGAATCAATGTAGGAACCTTTTTTGGATGTTTTTCCCGTAACTCTTGCTACCTGACCATCCACCATATCAAAAAATCCAGAAACAAGTAACAACACTCCTCCAACAATTAACCCATACTCCATTCCTAAGCCATATACCACTGCAGAGAGTAGTGCAATAACAAGACCTACACTAGTCCAAAAATTGGGAGAAAGTCCAGTAGACGCAAATACTTTTCCAATTTTTTCAAGTACAGGTTTAAGGGAGTCTCTAAAATTATTTAACACGGTATAAACCCTCAAATCTCACTATTATTAACTACTAGATTTCAAAAATCACGTACAGAACAGGAATTATTTACAAAACAATAGCCTTAGACGTTATTATGCAAATACAGATGATATGATTGAAATTATTTTAACACCTGAAGATATACAGCAATGAGATGCTAATCATGGCAAAAAACAGGACAAATTTATTAATTTGAATGAGATATAATAACACCATGAGAAAATGTATCGTTTGTGGAAAGAATGTTGAACATTGGGGAGACGATATTTGTTCAATTGAGTGTTCAAAGGAATTAGAACATTAAAGTTCAGGATTATCAAAAGAATGAAAATAAAATTTACATCCGCAATTGTATGAGAAAATAGGGATTGATAGAAAATGCAGTTTGTCAGCATAGTAAATATAGTTAGAGTTCAAGGACAGATGAATCATTATTAGATTTTTGATGATTTTATCAGGTTTGAGAATTGATTATTGTTGATTTATGCAATAAAACTAATGAATAGTATGTCACAAACCATTCCAATAGGAGATAGGACATTAGAGGAGTTATTTCCAGAAAGATTGACATGGTCTCTTTGTATTCACATTGACAAAGGAACAGAAGTTTGGGTAGTTTCTGGAATGTTAGTACAATATTTGGAATCTGCAACAGACTCAGTCATGGTAAGAGATGAAGATCACAATCCAATTGGTACTATTGGAGGAAAAGAGATCATGGAAAATTTGCTCAAGAATCCAACTTCGAGTTTATTCTACGGAACCAAAGTTGAAGATATCATGGAGCCAAACCCCATCACAGTATCAAAGAATACAAAATACAAGGATTTGATAGAGTTTTGGAAAGAGAGAGGCAGGGCGTATGCCATAATTCCTAACGAATGGGGATTTTATTCTGCAATTTCTGCGCAGAAAATTCTAGAGATAGGTAAGAGATGTAAAACAGATCTAACTATTGAGGATTTGCCAAAAAAGAAAAAAATGATATTCAAAAAAGAAGATACTTTTGGTGATTTAATTAATTCAATGTTTGAAAATAAATCTAGAAAAATTATACTGGAAGGAACCAACAAGTATCTTAGTGACAGATTAATCATAGAGACCATTTCAGAGAAAATGAAGCATCTAAAAGAAACAAAAGATTTTCTAAATGAATCAGTTAACATTGTAGATTTGGAAGAAGCCAAAGTCGTCTCAGATAATTTGAAAATAAACGAAGTTTCAGCAATTATGTATGATATGGCACATCCATTTGTTATTTACAAAGATTGGTTGGTAACTCCTTGGGATATTTGTAATGTTTTGTTATTACCTGACATTACTTAGAACATAATAATGGAATCTCAACAAAAATGAAGTAAAGCAGAATAAACTTATCATTTTTGTGAAATGTTCATAGCAATCAAAGTTGAAATGATTTTTGCAGCAAGTGATGCTGTAGCACCATTATCATGGTATGGGTTTAGTTCAACAATATCCACACCGGTAATTTTTGAATCTTTTAATGAATGAATCATGTCAAATAATTCTCTAGAAGTAATGCCTGCCGCTTCGGGATTTCCTACACCTGGTGCAAAGGCAGGGTCAAGCACATCAAGATCAAAACTTGAGTAAATAGTATCAAAAGTAGACATATGATCTTTGAGTAATTTAGGACCATCCCCATCCCTAATTTCTCTGTCAGAAATTATCTTGATGTTGTTTTCTTGTAAAAACTGTAATTCTTCTTTTACAAATGCCCTAGCACCTACATGGAGAATATTGTCAGAACCCCTCTCCTCAACAATTCTTCTCAAATATGAAGCATGGCTTAATTTGATATCGGCAAATTCATCTCTTAAATCATAATGAGCATCAAACACAACATAGCCTGTATTTTTTGGAAAACTAGTATATGTACCATAAGTGATTGAATGCTCTCCGCCCAAAATGAAAAGTTGTCTGTTTTTTGCAACAAGTTCTGTAGTAATTTTTTTCACCATGTCAATCATTTCAGATGCAACTACAGTATGACGGGTATTTCCAAGATCTTCAATGTTAACAGTTTCTAAATCAACCTGAAGTTCTGGATGAAAAATTTCAATATTGTTAAATGAATCACGTATTGCGTCAGGTCCAAACCTACAACCAGGTTTGTAAGAGTGAGTTGCATCAAATGGAATTCCAAAAATAGTAGCTACTGGTTCAGAATCATCGTCAGAAGACGTAATCATAGGATTGTTGTTCATGTATAAATCAAGAAAGCTCATTTTTTACACCATTAATTGAGGTCTTTTTGAGAGGTATTTGGGTAAATTCAAACCTGTGAAAGGTTTTCCTTTAGTTTGTTCCTGAATCTCATTTAAGAAATCATCAAAAGACACTTCTCGAACTTTGCCAGTTTGCCTATCTCTTATGCTAAGATTCTGTGAATTTGCTTCTTTTTCTCCAATTACCAAAATGTACTGAATCCATTCTTTTTCTGCTTCTCGAATTCTTTTTCCGATACTTTCATTCCTATCGTCAACATCAACGCGAATATTATTTCCAGAGAGTTTTTCAGATAATGAATTACAAAAACCGTAAAATTCTTCATTTAATGGAATTACTCTTACCTGTGTAGGTGCAAGCCATAAAGGAAACTGTGGTTTTCTGCCCTCTTTGGAATCTTTTGCGGCCTTTTCAAGTAATGCATAAATGATTCTCTCAATTGCGCCGCTGGGAGAATTATGTAAAATTATAGGATGTCGTGCTTTATTGTTTTCATCAATAAAATTAATTCCATATCGCTCACCATTTTCAACATCAATTTGATCTGTTGAGAGTGCAGAAGCTTTTCCAAGATTATCTACAAAATTAAACTCCCATTTGAGAACAAAGTAAAAGAATTTTTCTTTCCACATTTCAACCAGTACGGGTTTTCCATGTTTCTTTACTAATTCTTCAATTGCAGATTTATTTTCATTGTAAAAGTCTTCAGTGAATCGGATGGCCATATCATAATCAGAGGGAATTATATCTAGTTCATGAAGAACACTTTGAGATAAATCAAATCGTATCTTAATTTCATCCACAGCTTGATCAAGATCTTTACAAAACGCATGACAGTCAGGCATTGTGAATGCTCTTAACCGTCTCAGTCCAACAAGTTCTCCAGATTGTTCACGTCTAAAGCTGTAACGAGTTAATTCATAGAGTTTGTAGGGAAGATTCTTGTAAGACATTTGATATTGATTGGCCATCAAAAATTGCCCAAAACAAGCAGCAAATCTCAAAAATAATTTCTTTCCTTCGGAATCAATATTGTATTGTCTTGCGGGAAATCGATTAAAGTAACTAACCATGCTTGGATGTTCAGAATCATACATGATTGGTGTTTCAACTTCATAACCACCATACTCTTTAACTCTATCAGTAACATATCGTTCAATCAAAGATTTCATCAAACGTCCGTTAGGATAAAATCGCATGTTTCCAGAATCAGAGGCGGGTTCATAATCTGCTATTGCCATTTTCTTCATCAATGCTACATGTGGAGGGGGTTGATCAACTTGTCGTTGTTTTGCGGATTCATATTTTGCCAAAATTTCTAATTTTTTATGATTAGAAAAATCAAAATCGCCAATGTTTGTCATTGTTCCATCAGTAGACATAATTTTCCAATAAGAACGAATTTTTGATTCGCCTTTTAGTGCCTCAGAAGTCAGTTCTTGAGATTCAGAAGTTGCAGAGTCTTTTGTTACAACTTTAGAACTTTCTGCTAGAGGATGCCCTTTAACTTGTACTTTGTATGATTTTGTCCAGCCAAAAGGAGAATGAGACACTTCAAGATCGGATGCATTTTCTTCCATTACTTGAAGTAAAGTCATTGCAACAGAAGGTTTTGCAAGATTAGAACTAAGATGTGCATATGGATATAACAATAATTTTTTACAACCAATTTTTTCCATAGAATTTTTTATCTGAGATATAGCATTTTGAGCAACTGAAGTATCATCCCCATCTTCTATTGCAACAAATACAACTACTAACTCCTCTAATCTTTGAGTTTGAGGATTTTTAATATCTTCAGCTGATTTTATCTCTTTTTTTGTAGGAGTATATTCTATGCTATCACAGTGAAGTTGTAATATTCGCATTATCTTTAAACGCCAAAGTTTAAGTTTAAAATTCTTGGGATTTTATGTAATTAGGCGAGATCTCAATATTTGCGCACACACCTGTTTTGACTCTGAGATAGTCATCAATTTGAGGCTTAAAAGAAACGAACATGGATGAAATTAGGATTTATTTTAGATACGAATTATTGGATATTCAAAAAATTTTGAAAATTTTAAATTAAATTTTGGAAATCTAGATAAACTAAAGTTTGATTGAGGTTCTAGTAATACTGCTAAAAATCGCCCACCTAGTTGATGGGTAGGAAAGATAGTATAATTTGAAATTTCTGCATTTACTGTTTTTCTTTTTATATTATAATTAGGAAATTTTTTGTTTTTTGAGGGCACCACACAATACATTTGATATCTGTTTTTTTCAGGGGAATTGACTGATGAAAATCCTTGTTTTTTTAATAATTCTATTAATGCAGATAAAGAATTTGGAACACCATACGCACTAGGTAATTTAATAAATTTTGAGATTTCTACTTCAGGAGAATAATTTTTAAATTTCTTTTTGCTAATTTTTTTAGTTTTTGAATTCTTTACTTGTAATTCAATTACATCGTTTGAATTTTTATAATGAATTGCAATAGGTACTAATTCATTTTTGTCAGGGATGTGAAAATCATCATCAAATATTGTTTTATTTTGTACTATCCAATCAACCATACTACATAAAGCATGAAATTGAGATGTTATGGTTCTATTTTCACCTACAATTCCTTCTTTTTTTAGAGGTTCTCTACCTTCTAAAAGAATTGAAAATAGATTATTTCGTAATGCCAAAGAATTTCTTGCATCTTGTACATCAAGAGTACTATGGCGTATTTTTCCAGATTTTTGGAAAAGAACATAACGACTACAAGTCAATCCCTTAGACTCAAGATCAAAAAGGATGTGAGAGAAAAACTCATTAATTTTTTTAGAATTTATTGGATGAATAAATGCAAGATGTGTTGGAATGTCGATAAAAATGTCTTCATAAAGTATCAAGTGTTTTTTTAACAAGTGTTTTCTTCTGGAAGGATAATTATGGACATCGATTACTACTTTAGGTTGCCATTTTCTGATAAACGAATGAACTGCTTGAGTCTCTTGACTTTGTAACAATAAATGATCTCGATTAAGATCTATTGATTGCGCATTTTTTCTAGATTCAGCCTTATAGCCATCAGGATTTGCATTTTTCAGAATTGCGGCAAAAAAAGGATGTTTTGTAGAATGATTCCAATAATTAATTAGTCTAGAAACTGCTTTTTGAGAATATTTTTCATCCCCATGTTGTCCAGAAATAATAAAAATTTTTAGTGAAGATTTTTCATTTCCTACAAATTCTACTTTTAACGGAGATCCTGAAAATGATTTACCGATAACAATATTTTTCATTTTAATTATTGCTATTTTGAATTAGTTTGAGAGATTTGAAATCTGTTGTAGACAATAGTTGATCAAAAGAATTCATCATCTGAGAATGTCCATTACTGATTAGAATAATTTGGTCTGCATGTTTTATTACATCTAGATTATGAATCACTAATACTATAGTCATTTTTTCTTTTAGTTTGTTAAGATTTGAAATCAATATGGATTCAGAAGGAGCATCCAAAGCTGATGTGGGTTCATCAAGTAATAAAATTGCAGGTTTTCGAAGAATTGCTCTGGCTATAGTAATTCTTTGTGCTTGACCCTTGGAAAGTGTTGTTCCACCAGATCCTAAAACAGTTTGAAAATCATTTTCTAAGGCCATAATAAAATCATAGGCATCAACCATTTTACAAACTTCTTCAATTTCATCAATTGTTGCATTTGGATTTCCCAAAGTGACATTCTCATAGATAGTACCAGAAAAAATCATAGGATCTTGTGTAACTAGAGCAATTTGTGATCTAAGTGATTTTATTGTTACATTTTTGATATTTTGTTTATCGATTAAAATTTGTCCTTTATTTGGATCGTATAATCTGGGAATAAGTCGGATTACAGAACTTTTACCAGATCCGCTTTTTCCAACTAAAATATTTAGTTTATTTGGTTTTAAAAGTAGATTCATCTCTGAGAGCACACGTGAATTTTCATAAGTAAAGGATACTTTTTCGAATTCAATTATTCCATTTTCCATAATTAAAGGAGATGCATTAGAAGTTTGTGTCACTGAAGAGGGCAAATCTAAGATTTCTTGAATTCGCTCTACAGATACAATGCTTTTATTGTAATCGCGCATTACATCAGAAAATCTACGTATTGGAGCATAGATAAAAACAACAAGGCCAGTGAATGTCACAAGTGTTCCAATAGTCATATTATTATCCAGAACTTGCAATCCTCCAATCCACCATGTTAAAGCTAAACCGGTAGTGGTTAGTCCCCAAGCTAATCCAGTAATCATTGCAGCATATTTTTGAACTCTTAGTTCTATTTTTTCAACTCTATTAACTTGTTTAGAGATTTTTTTAATTCTGTGTTTCCCAATATTTGAAGTCTGAACGGTTTCGATTCCATCAAGATCTTCTTTAAGATAAGTAGTTAGTAGAGCCCTGCGTTTTCTAATTCTTCGTGCAGTTTTTCTCATGATCGTTTGTAATTTTCTTGTTAAAAGGAATTGTAAAGGCAAAAAAGACGTAGCAATTGCTGCAAGAACAGGCTCCATCATAAATAAAACGATAACAGGATAAATAATTCTAAAAATATTTACAATTGTCTTAATAATTGTATTATCTACAAAACCTCTAACAGAATTGGTATCAAGAATGATTCGATTTAATAAATCTCCGGAACCATATTTGCTATGAATATCCATTGATAAAGATTCCATTTTTTGGGCCAACTCTCTTTGTAAATCAAAAACAAAATTTCTACTTATTTTTGCTTTAGATGTTGTCCTGAAATAAGCAGCAATTCCATATATGCCAGCAACAATTACCAGCCCAATAATAGAAATTTCTAAAATTTGAGAACTTGAATAGTTTACCGATATAACACCATACAAATTTGAGTGGTCACCATTTAATCCATCAATCAAAGAACCTGTAAGAATTGGAATTTGCATCGGTATGATAACAAATACAATCGACCAAAAAAGGGCTATAGATAAAGCAATTTTATAGTTATTTAGCCTACGCAATGCGTATTTTAAAGGAGAAATCTGTGACAATCTATTTTTTTAAAAAGTTGATAACATGTTCAGATAAACCATAACCGGAATCAGCAGAAGATATTAAACTAATTTCACTGTTTTGAGTGAATTCTTTGGAGGATAGTGGAGAAGAAGTGATAGATCCTGAAACTGCTATTACATTATGTGTCCAATTCAATAATTGTTGAGATGAAAATAATGCAGAAGGTGCACTTTCAGCAGTCAACACCACACCGGCGCACCAGTTTCTTATTTTTTTATTGGTTAGAATCATTTTTGTTTCTCTTTGAAGAACGCCATCTGCAATTTCCATGACAACTATATCAGGAGATATTTTTTCTATGTCAGATAACATTGTGTCAAATAATTCAATTAATTCTGTCTTCTTACACATGTATGTGGATGGAAATCCATAATCACTAAAATCAATTGTATAATCAGCTGACGCCGCGCTTAATTCATTTTTATCCCTATTTGAAACACTTCCAGTTAATTTACATGCTGCAATTTTCATGCCATCCTTTGATAATCCATTAATTAATTTACTTGCAGTAGTAGTTTTCCCAGAATTCATTCCAGAACCAACAACAAGTATCAAATTTTTTGGTTTTTGTATAGGAGTTGATTTATGAAAATGTAATTTTTTTAAATTAATTCTAGTATCATTCTGATCTTTTAGTAGCCCTACAAATGTTAGCTTTGTTGATCTTTTAATGGATTTGTGCCTATACCTTGCGGTTCCAACCATTCCAGCAGCCGTCAACATGCTAATTTTATCTAGTTTTCCAACTCTGCCCTCAAAACCATCTGTGGCATACCTGTTT
>JBHHVV010000010.1:0-29028 GCA_046754445.1 Candidatus Nitrosopumilus sp. | reverse complement strand
GAATCCCTTTAGACCCGCTACTTTTTTTTATTTTATCTAATGAATAATTTCATCAATTTGTTTTTTCAAGAGATCAGTTGAAGAAGTAATGTTATTTTCTCTATTTGTGATATTTGTTCTTAGTTGGTTAATCTTCTGAATTCTATCAGAAATCATTCTTTTTTGTTCATCATATCCTGAAGAGCCATAAGATTTTCTCTCTTTTAAGGAAGAAACCACAGTTGAAGATGAGATGATTTTTGAAACAAGTTTTGAGTCAACTCTAGTATCAGATACAGATTTTTTTATTTCAGTAAGAGTGAGTTTCGAAATAGGTTTTTTTGATTCATATGCCAATTGTACCAAAATTCCTGAAATTTTGTGAGTTACTCTAAAAGGAATTCCTTCTTTAACTAATTTTTCTGCAATGTCAAGTGCAATAAGATTACTTGATTCAGTGACTTTTTTCATCTGTTTTTCATTTACTTTCAGTGTTAGAAGTATAGATTTTAAAATTAATAATGCACTAATAGAAATTTTAGAAGTTGACCAGATAGATGATTTAATTTGTTGCAAATCACGTCCATATCCAGATGCTAATCCTTTGATAGTAGTTAGAATTGCAGTAAGATTACCAATTATTTCAGAAGTTTTACCTCGTGTTAATTCTAAAATATCAGGATTTTTCTTTTGTGGCATAACACTTGAAGGTGATGTAAATTCATCAGCCAATTCAATAAAAGAAAATTCAGATGTAGACCAAATTACAAAATCTTCTGCAATTTTACTTAGATTAGTCATCAAAATAGATATCATTGCAACATATTCTGCTACAAAATCACGAGTGCTTGTAGCATCAATAGAATTTTCAACTACATCATCAAAACCCAACATCTTTGCAGTACTGTGTCTATCAATTGGAATACTTGTTCCACCAACAGGGCCTGCACCGAGTGGACTTTGGTTTACTCTTTCAAATGTTCCATAAAGTCTTTGAAAATCTCTGAATAGTACATCTGCGTGTGCTAAAAGATAATGAGAAAATAAACCTGCTTGAGCTTGTTGAAGATGAGTATAGAGTGGCATGATCGTCTTTTGGTGATTTTTAGCTACAGAAACTAGGGCTTCAATTGTATCTAAAAGACAATTACAAATGATATTAATATCATCTCTAATTTTCATTCTAATATCTAAAACAACTTGATCATTTCGTGATCTTGCAGTATGCATTTTGCCACCACTTGCCATACCAGCTTTTTTGATAACGAGAGATTCAATTAATTCATGAATATCTTCTGCATCAGATGAAGTATCAAATTTTTCATGTTTTAAATTCTCTAATGTGGATAAGATCTTTTTTGCATCATTTTTTGAAATTATTTTAGTTTGATACAACATCAAAGTATGAGCTTGACTTCCAATAATATCATAAAAAGCAATTTCAGAATCATCATTGATTGATGACACATAATCTAAAGTAATATTACTCAAATCAGTACCAAGACGAGAACGATACATTATCTAAAGTTCTAGAATGGTTATATATAGCATCGACGCTTTTGCCGACATGAGTCAAGATATCAAACAGATGAGAGTAAAAATCTTCGATGAATTATCCAAGATTGTAGATCCAGAAATCAATACATCTATTGTTGAATTAGAATTGATTGATGAGGTAGACATCAACGATAGTAATGTTAAAGTTGATTTGCATCTTACAAGTCCATTCTGTCCGGCTGTTTTTGGTTTTAAGATTTGTCAAGATGTTCATGACAATCTATTGAAAGTAGATGGCGTAAAAGATGTCAAAGTAAATGTATCAAATCATTTCATGGCAGAACAGATTAACAATCAGGTTAACAACAGTCCAAACCCAAAGAAATTAGGCTAACTTCTAAAACCCAACATATATCCTCTAAGGAATTGAATTCCCATTGCAGGATCAACACCTTTTGGACATACTTGACTACAAGAACCAGCAAAATGACATCTCCATATACCATGAGAATCATCAATAATTTTTAGTCTAGAATCTTTTCCTTTATCTCTACTATCAGCAACATAACGATATGCTTGAGCAAGTGCTTGAGGCCCTACAAAAGATGAATCAGTTGCCATTGTAGGGCATGCAGAATTACACAATCCACATTTAATACAATTTGCAAATTGTATGTAATTTTCTAATTCTTCTGGAGATTGTAAGAATTCTTTTGCATTAGATTCTAGTTCTGCATCATCTCTTACCAAATATGGTTTAATTTTATGATGCGAATCAAATAATCTTTCAAACTTCACTGCCAAATCACGAATAATTGGGAAATTGTTCATTGGTTCTACAGTTACAACATTAGAATCAAGTTCGCTAATTTTTGTAAAGCATGCCAATCTTGGTTTTCCATTAATTATCATTCCACATGAACCACATGTTGCTTGTCTGCATGAATACCTAACTGCAACTGAATGATCAAAGTGTTTCTTTACATCAAGAATTGCTTCAAGAACAGTAGTCCATTTTTCATAAGGTACAGTAAATTCCATGAATTGACGTTCAGTGTCTTCTTGTGGATTATATCTTGCAATTCTAAGTGTTATGGATTTTGATGATTGTTCTTCAGCAATTCTAGAAACTTGTGCCATCTCTATATTATCCCCATGTTAGTCATAATAATTGTTCGTGAACCATATGCAATCAATCCAAACATTGCAGCAAGACAACCATAAGAAACCGCCTTTTCATACATTCTACCTTGTTTGAGTTCTAATAAGATCACTCTTAGTCCATTAAAGCCGTGGACTGAAAGTAGTATTAAGATTAATTCCAGCATAAGTGCATAAGGAATGAATTTATAGTTAGCAAGAACAGTTTCATATTCTAAAGAATCAGCAAATCCCATAGTCATTCGCATCAGAATATGAACTGCGACAAGACCTACGGATGCTAAAGCAGTTCCATAGTGGATTTTCATTATAGTACTTTCTCTCATTTTACTCACCAAACATTACGGCTAGTCCGTACATCATAGCAATAGCTGCAAGAATAATGGATGAATAAATACCAATTTTGTGTCGGTAGTTTTGTGATGCGGGATCATATGGATAATCAGGTCTTGCAGGTTTTCCTACACCAACTCCGCCATGTCCCAACATAACTCTAATTCCATTAACAGTATGGAAAACACACATTGCAATCACAATTGCTAAAATAATGTGTCCTTCTGTAGTTTGAGTTAATTCAAGGAATTCTTCCCATCCAATTCGACCTCTAAGAATATTGCTTGTTTCATAAATGTGAGCTATAAAATATCCAAGTAAGCCTAAACCACTTAATCTCATTAACCAATATGCAACACGTTCAATTCCATAACGAGTTGGATTTGCCATTCCTTTAATGCCTTCTTTGTGTTCATCTTGTGGCATCTAGTACTTCCTCTCCACTGGCTGATACTTAGTAATTGTGACGGGATGAGTTTTCATAATTGGTTCATTTGGATCATAATATGCAAGGGTGTGATGTAAGAAGTTTGCGTCATCACGTTTTGTGTAATCAATTCGCGCATGAGCTCCACGGGATTCTTTTCTATTAATTGCTCCAATCAATACAATCTCTGCTACTCTAAACATTGAATCAAGTTCCATTACATTTGAAAAGTTGGTATTGTACTCTTTTGCTTTATCATCAACATGTTTCCAAGTTTGTGTTTTTAATTCACGAATTTTCTTTAATCCTTCAACCATGTCTTTTTCATTTCTATATACATACGCTTTTTCATTCATTGTATCAGTAAGTTGTTGTCTTATCTCATATGGATTAACATCTCCATTACCACGAAAAATTCCATCATAGATCCTTTTTTCTTCTAAAGCAACTAAATGATGGGGCCAAGGTGTAGAAGTGTTATTTTTTTGAGCATATTCAGCTGCTAATTCACCTGTGATTTTTCCCCACAGAATACATTCAGATGTAGAATTTGCTCCTAATCTATTTGAACCGTGAAGACTATTACATGCAGCCTCACCGGCAGCCCAAACACCCTGTAATTCTGTTGCCCCGTTAATATCAGTATGAATACCTCCCATCATATAGTGACAAACAGGACGCACATCCAAAGGCTCTGCTGCCAAATCAATTCCAGAGAATTTGATTGCAACCTCACGTATCCCTCCTAGTTTTTCTTTGATTGTTTCATCACCAATATGTCTTAGATCAAGTTTAAGACAATCAACTCCTGTTTCATGTTTGAAACCTTTACCCTCATTAATTTCAGTAATCATTGAACGTGAAACAATATCTCTTGGAGCTAGTTCAAATTTACTTGGAGCATATTTTTTCATAAACCTTTCACCTTTGTTATTTAGTAGATATCCACCTTCCCCTCTAGCAGCTTCTGTAATTAAAATTCCAGAAGGCAAAATTCCGGTTGGATGAAATTGTACAAATTCCATATCTTTAAGTGCCATACCAGCACGTAAGCCCATGTCCAATCCATCAGGAGTAGATGAAAGAGCATAGGTTGAAAAGCTATACAACCTTCCGGCACCCCCGGTTGCAATGATTAGAGATTTTCCTTTGATTGTGTAAAATGTACCAGAACCTAATTCAATTGCAGTTAATCCCATGAATTTTTTTCCATCATGAACAATTGATGTTGCAAACCATTCATTAAGATATTCTATATTTTCAAATTTTTGACATGTATCATACAATGTCTGCATTTCAAAGAAACCAACTTTGTCTGAAGCATATGTTGCTCTAGGAAAACTATATCCACCAAAAGGTCTTTGAGCAATACGACCATCGTCACGTCTGGACCATGGCATACCCCAATGCTCCATCTGATAGATCTCTTTTGGCATTTCATTTCCTAATCTTTCAGCAACATCCTGATCTGCAAGAAAATCACTTCCTTTTACAGTATCATAAACGTGCGATTCAACAGAATCACCTTCTTCTTCAAAAAGTACTGCTGCAGTTCCACCTTCAGCAGAAACGGAATGAGAACGCATTACCTGAACTTTAGAAACAATTCCAATTTTCAGGTTAGGACCTTTTTTTGCAGCAGCTATTGCAGCTCTTAGCCCAGCAAGACCAGAACCACAAATTATTAAATCAAATTCAATTGAATCTACCATTTAAGACAAAATTGCTTTGGGTGGGTTAAATATGTAGTAATTGTCAGGCATAAATCAAAATATTCAAATATATCACTAGTGATATCACTAGTGATGATATCTGAATGGTTTCAAAGAGTAGGAAGTTCAGTTCCCAGAGGATTTTCAAGATATTTTATTTTAGAACTACTCCAAAAGAAAGAAAGAACTGGAAAAGAGATCATCGATTATGCAGTAGAGCAAAGTAATGGAATTTGGAAACCATCACCGGGTTTAATCTATCCATTATTAGGCAGATTATTAGATGAAGGATTAATTGAAGAAACAAAAGATGGAAAATACCAACTTACAAAAAAAGGAACAGAAACTGCTCAAGATGTAGATAAAGTAAACGATATTGTAAAAAAACAACTAGATGTTCTTTTTAGATTAGGAAATGTTGGAAGATTTGTTGCAATTGATTTGTTAGAAAAAATATCAACAATGGGTTCAATACTAAGCTCAAATGTTACCAACATGACTGAAGAAGAGACGCAAAAATACAGAAAATTTCTTCAAGACGAATTAAAGAAAATAGATGAGAAGAATTCAAAGAAGAAAGGAAAAGAAATCAAAATAGAATAGGAATATTTGAAAAGTAAAAATTTATCCATATTTTAGAAAATATATGACATCACTTACTAGACAACAAAAATCCATAGTTTTTGGTTCATGGCTTGGGTGGTCACTTGACGGTTATGATCTAGTTTTGATGTTGCTTGTAATTCCATTAATCAGTACACTTTTTTTTCCTGCTGAAGATGTTACGTTCTCGCTTTTAGCAACATTTGCAGCATACATCATCACATTAATTATGCGACCTTTTGGAGGAGCATTCTTTGGAAACTATGGAGACAAACATGGAAGAAGAAAAACAATGATTATCACCATAATGGGATTTGCTGCAGCAACATTTGCAACAGGATTACTTCCAACATGGCAGATGGTAGGATTCATGGCACCAATATTACTAATAGGATTACGATTTATGCAAGGATTCTTTGCAGGAGGAGAATGGGGAAGTGGTGCAGTAATTACAATGGAAACAGTTCCAAAAGAAAAGAGAGGCATACTTTCCGGATTTTTACAAAGTGGTTTTAATTTTGGTTTTGTCATAGCATCAGTAGTATTTTTTGGAGCAGTATCTGCTTTTCCAGAGGAAGAATTTGTAGAGATAGGATGGAGAATCATGTTCTTTACAGGAATTATTCCAGGACTTGTTGCATTATTTGTAAGATTCAGAATGAGTGAATCAGATGTATGGCTAGCAAAACAAAAGCAAGAAAAAAGAATAAAATCTCCACTAAAAAAATTATTTTCAAGTAAAGATGGAAGAAAAAAATTCATTTTTTCTCTGATTTTAATGACTGGTTTGATGTATGCATATTATACCTCAATTGGATTTTATCCCACATTTTTACAAAATTATGTAGATATTGAAAAATCAGAAGTTTCAATTTTGATGATAATTGGAACAACAACTTCGTTGTTTGGTCAAATATTTACAGGATTTCTAAGTCAAAAAATTGGAAGAAGAAAAACAATTGCATTTTTTGCTATTGCAGCTATTGCTGTTGCAATTCCAACATTTTATGGATTATATAATGCAGAATCACCATATGAAAGAGCTGCATATACAATAGTTTTGATAATTGTTGCAACAACAGGGTTTGGACCAATTCCTGCATTTTTGTCTGAGAGATTTCCAACTGAGGTGAGAAACAGTGCGAGTGGTTTAATCTACAATGGAGGATTGATCTTTGGTTCTTGGGCTCCGCTTATTGCAGTAACAATGCTATCAAAAGGAATGGAATTAATTCCAATTTTACTTGGAATTAATGTGATAATAGGTTCATTAATTATTTTGATTGGAGCAAAAATTAATCCAGAGACAAGAGATATGGATATTTCTCAATAGATATTTTTAAAATCATAAATAATTCAGAGAAAAAATAAATTTATGAAAAATTTACAGAACATGCTAAAATCAAAAAAACCAATAGTTATTCCAGGAGTATATGATGCTATAGGTGCAAAGATTGCAGAAAAAGTTGGTTTTGATGCAATGTTTCAAACAGGTTATGGAACTTCTGCTACTCTATTTGGAATGCCAGATTATGGGTTCGTTGGCGCAACTGAAACAGTTGACAATGCAAGAAGAATATGTAGAGCAGTTACAGTTCCAGTAATTATTGATTCAGATACAGGATATGGAAATGCCCTAAGTGTTTGGAAATTAGTAAAAGAACTAGAGTCAGCTGGAGCGTCAGGAATTTTTCTAGAAGATCAAAGATGGCCAAAAAGATGTGGACATATGCAAGGAAAAGAAGTTGTTCCACAAGAAGAATATACAGAAAAACTAGGAGCTGCAATAGATGCTAGAGAAAGTAAAAACTTTATCATTGTTGCAAGAACAGATGCCAGAGCAACAGAAGGACTAGATGCTGCAATTGAGCGAGGTAAACAAAATAAAAAAACAGGTGCTGATGCGGTATTTGTTGAGGCTCCAAAAACTATTCAAGAGATGAAAAAAATTGGAAAAGAAATCAACGCCCCACTTGTTGCAAATATGATTGAGGGCGGAGCTACACCATTGAGTTCAGTTGACACATTAAACAAAATGGGATTTAAAATAATATTATATCCATTATCAGTATTATTTGCAAACACATTTGCTACAATGAATATTTTAAAGGAATTAAAAAAGACTGGAACAACTACAAAATACAAACAAAAAGTTGTAAATTTTGATCAGTTTAATGATTTGGTGGAACTTCCAAAATTTAAAAAGATGGAAAAAAAGTATGGTTTTTCAAAAAGAGAATAAAAGAAAAAATTTCAAGTAAAGTATACAGTTATGCTGTATTTCTCTTTACTTCAATTTCTATTGTTGAAACGTTTCTGGTTCTACCGTCTTGTGACTCTAATGATTCTGAGCCAATTTTAATTTCTCCGATAGAGTAGCCTGCATTTTCTGTTTTTCTTGCAATGATTTGAGCTACATCTACAGCACGACCTATGCTGAGTCCTCTAGCTTTGATGTTGACGGTAGGTAAGTTTGCCAATTGAATTAGCGTTGATGTAACATATGCCATCAATGGTTTCTTACCAATGAATATGGTGTCTCTGGCTTCGGTTGACATGGAATTTTTCATATTTAAGGATAATTTAAAGCTAAAAGAGTTTTTTTGAATTTGTGGAAAATTTTTTGCAAAAATTGAACCATTATTAACTAGAAAAGAGGATTTATTGCGAACTTGGAAAATATTTCAAAAGTTTTAGAATCAGGCGATAGTAAAGAAAAAATCAAAATTTTAGAAACTTTAGACAACATAGATAATCCAGAAATAATTGAGAAGATGATTTTGAAATTAGATGATGAAGATGTGCAGGTAAGAGGAGAAGCATTTAGTTCACTTGTGTTAAACAAAAATAAAATTTCAAATTTTTTAATTAAAGGTTTAACTTCAACAAGTAAAAACATCAGAGGTTTTTCATCATTGGTGTTAGCAAATAGAAATGAAAGTAATGCAATTCCAGAATTAATCAAACTTGGAAAAGATGAACGTTCTATGGTAAGATCATGTGCAATTGGTGCATTGGGACATCTAAAAGCACTAGAAGCAAAAGAAATTTTTTTACAATCTCTGTTAGATTCAAATCTGGAAGTAAGAAAAAGTGCTCTTCAAGCAATTATTGAGCTGAAAATTACAATTTCAGATGAACTAAAAAATGAAATTATCAAAGAACCAGAAATGAAAAAGTTATTGTTCAATTAAAAATGATGTAGTGGACCGGAAGGGATTTGAACCCTCGATCCGATGCATGCCATGCACCTATCCTACCAGACTAGACGACCGGCCCAATAATCAGAAATCTGATTGAAATACATTTTTAAAATTGGTTATTAACGTTTAGCGGTTTAGTTGAAATCGGCTCATAAAAATAACACAATATATTTAACCTTGAGAATGATTGTTCAATCGTTATGGTAGTAGATAATAAAGCAACTGTCACATATGTCCAATTATTAAAAGAAGACCTTGTAATTATCAGATTAGTTCCAAAAGATGGTCCAGTTCCTGAATATCAGGCTGGTCAATTCATTACATTAGGATTACCAAATCCTGTAGAAGGTGGTAAAATTGTTAGACGTGCATATTCAATTGCATCACATCCGGAAAACAGAGAATATGTTGAGCTAGTAATTAGATGGGTAAGAAAACCACTTCCAGGTAGATTAACTACACAATTATTTAATGTAAAAGAAGGTGACGAAATTCTTTGGCTAAAACCAACAGGCAGAGCACTATTAATTAATGAAGAACTTGCAAGTGGAGAAAAAGACAACAGAAGGATTGTGTGTATTGGCGGAGGTACAGGTCTTGCGCCATTTGTTAGTTATGCACAGCATCTTCATGATTCAGGTGATAAAAGAGAAATCGTAGTATTGCATGGAGCTAGTTATGTTGATGAATTAAGTTACAAAGATTTGTTAACTAATCTTGAAAACGAGAGTATCAAAAAAGGTAAGGATGAGTGGAATTTCAAATACAGAGCTGCAATCAGTAGGCCTCAAGAATGGTTTAACAGATCATGGGCAGGTCAAGTTGGCAGAGTTGAAACATTCCTTAGGCCCAGAGATAACGGATTATCACCTTTAGAAGAATTGATTGGAGATAAAATCACAAAAGAAAATACAATGTTCTATGTTTGTGGTTGGCAAGGAACTATTGATGGAGTGATGGATTTCTTAAAACCAAAAGACTTTGTAACAGAACACGATAAACGTGAAGACGGTAGTTTTGAAGTCAAGTACGAATCTTACGGATAGAATTTCTAAAAATCAATCATTGAAATATGAGATTTATTAAGTAGATCTAATTGATTACTGCACTATATCTGGCACATCTAAATCCTGTTACTAACGCTCATGTAGAAATAATTTCAGGGTTAAAAAAAGAAGCAGATGTAGTAAAAGTGATGCCAGTAGTATTCAAAGATGGAGAAAAAGAGATCAACAGTAAGAGTTTTCCCTTCAATTTTGAAATCAGAAAGAAGATGTTAATGTCAGTTTTTGGAAATTCAATTCAAATTACTGATGACTACGCATTTTTTGCTCCATTTAAAAAATACATGCCACCACTATTAACTCCAAAATCATGGCAGTTACGAAAACAGGTACTACGTGGTGTAGAGGGCAATTTTTTTTCATATACGGGAGACAAAGTAGAGGGATACATGCTGAAAATTTATAGATTAAAACCCAAGGTTGGAGAAAGAAAAACACTTTCTGCAGCATCTGTTAAAGAGAAATTGTATGATGCAGCACTTGGAAAAGAATCATCATGGAAAGAAGATGTTCCAGAAAGTATTGCCAAAGTAATTGAAGAAAATTGGAAAATAGTAGAGAGATTTGCAGATTCAGAAGATAAGACCACCAGAGTTGCTGGAATGAAATTTCCTAAAGAGGGATGGTCAAAATAAATAGAGATTAATACGCATTTGATAAAAATTTCCTATGAAACTTCCACTTTCAAAATATGTGTGGTTTGATGGAAAGTATATCCTAACAGAAAAAGCTCAAGTGCCAATAACCACACATGCAATCCATTATGGAACATCAATTTTTGAAGGAATCAGAGCATATTGGAATGGAAAAAATCTCTATGTATTCAGACTAGATGAGCATGTTAAAAGATTTAGAAGATCAGGTCAATTTTACAATATTTCACTAAACTTTTCAGACAGAGAAATTACTGATGCAATTACAGGAATTTGTAGAAAAAATAAGATAAAGAAATCATGTTATATCAGACCATTTTATTTTGTTGGAGATTATGGAATTAATCTTCATGTAACTGAAAAAGCACCTACTAATGTTGCAATATTTTCATTTCCATTTGGTGATTTGTTTAACAAAAATGGCATTACTGCGGGGGTGGTATCATGGAGAAAATTTTCAGATATGTCAACTCCCCCACAAGCTAAGATGGGAGGAAATTATCTAAATTCAATCATTGCAACACAGGAAGCAAAAAGAAATGGAGTGGATGAAGCAATATTACTTGATCATAATGGGAATGTTAGTGAAGCGCCAGGAGAAAATATCTTCATTGTAAGAAATGGACAACTTGTTACACCTACGCTTGAATCATCAGCACTTGAAGGAATTACCAGGGATGCAGTAATCAGAATTGCGAAAGATTTGGATATTGATATTGTTGAAAGAGACATTACAAGAAGTGAGTTAATAATTTCTGATGAAATATTCCTTACTGGTACTGCAGCTGAAATCACCCCAATCATAAAAATGGATTCGAAAAAGATTGGCAATGGAAAGCCCGGAGATATTACAAAGAAAATGATGCAGGAGTATATAGATATTGTAATGAATAAAAATAATGATTATTCTCATTGGCTAACGGAAGTGTATTAGATGAAAATTGTTCAAATTGGGACAGGTGGTTGGGGTAAAAATCATACTAGAATTTTATCTCAATTAGGTGTACTTTCAGCAGTATGTGATTCTGATTCTCAGAAAAGCAAAGAGTATGGAGAAAAATATTCTGTTAAACATTATGAATCATTAGACATTCTTCTAGATTCAGAGGAATTTGATGGTGCATTTGTTGTAACTCCTACATCTACTCATACAGAAATTGCAAAAAAATTGTTAGAAGCAAAAAAACACGTCTTTGTAGAAAAGCCAATGACATACAAATCGGAAGATGGTGAAATGCTAGCAAAACTTGCTGAAAAAAATAAGGTAATTCTAACATGTGGATATATTGAAAGATTTAATCCTGCTGTAGATGTTGTTAAAAATTTTGTTAAAGAAAAAAAATTTGGTGACTTGGTAATGTTAGAATTTCACCGCGAAAATAGAATGCCTTTGCACATCAAAGATGTCGGAATTATTTACGACACATCAGTTCACGATATAGATACAGCAAATTGGTTGTTTGATGATATGCCACATGTAATATTTGCGAGATCAGGTAAAATAAAACATGAACATGAAGATTTTGCTAGTATTATGTTAGGATACAAAGATGACAAAGTAGCAATTATTTCATCAAACTGGATAACACCAAAAAAAGTTAGAAAATTTAATGCGGTGTGTACTGATGCGATAATTTCATCAGACTTTATTTCTCAAGAGATTATTGTAGAAAAAGATAATGAAAATGAGATTGTTCAAAATGAGAAACAAGAACCATTATTAAGAGAAATTCAGAGTTTTGTTGGAGCAATTGAAGGCAAAAATGAGCATATTGTTAAACCGCAAGAAGCTGTCAATGTTACCAAAATAGCAGAAGCGGCACTCTTATCTAGTCAAAAAGGTATTCCTATCTATCTAGATCTAAAATGAACAAGACTATGATGGACATATTGGCATGCCCAATTGATAAAAGTCATCCTTTAGAATTATTTGAAATTAAAGAAAAAGACAATCTAATATCAGAAGGCGCATTATTTTGCCCAAAATGTTCTAGATTTTATCCAATAATAGAAGGAATTCCAATATTGCTTCCTGATGAACTAAGAGACAAAAAACAAGAGATGGAATTTTTAAAAAATTACAAAGAAAAATTGCCTGAAAAAATTATTACAGAGGCAAATCCATGGCATTTGTAAGATAATGGTTACAAACTATATTTCTGACAAGGCCAAACTCGGTCAGAACGTACAGATTTGGCATTTCTCGTATGTTGGAGATGACGTAGAGATTGGAGACAATGTAAAGATTGGCTCTCTTGCTCATATTGATTACAATGTAAAGATTGGTGAAAACACAAAGATTGAAGGTCAAGCATATATTCCACCATTATCAAGAATTGGAAAAAATGTCTTCATTGGTCCAGCAGCAGCTCTAACAAACGATCCTTATCCAATGTGTGACAAAATGACAGGCGTTACAATTGAAGATAATGCAGTGATTGGTGCAAGAGCCGTGATCAAAGCGGGTGTTACTGTTGGAAAAAATAGTGTTGTTGCAATGGGGGCAGTAGTAACAAGAGATGTTCCAGAAAATTCTGTGGTATTAGGTTCTCCTGCAACTATAAGATATACCAGAGAAGAGTACGATAAGAAACAAAGAAAATGGAAAGAAAGTTAAGATTTTATCTCTTTTTTAAACATCCAGTTTTTCAATTTTGATAAAATTAAAATCCAAATCACAACCAGAATTAATGCAATTAGTACTTTGATTCCAGAGGCAATAATCCAATTAAAATCTCCAAACTGTTGAATTGAAAATGGACCTAAAATAGTTACCATAATTCCACCCCCAAGTAGAATCAAAATCCACATTGCAAACAAGAATCCGTATAGACTAGATTTCATAGAGATATCCCCATCAAAAATGCTGTCACTATTGCCAAAATTCCAGAAAATATGGTTAGTTTGAATATTGCAAATCCAACTTGCTTTTCAGATAATGATCCGCTTGCAAGAATTAACCTTACCAAAGTTATAGGTGCTGTTTTATCTTCAGTAGCCTTGAGTTTGAAATCATCAGTATGTTCTACAGGTTTTCCCTTGATTTCCCGATGTTCTACTATTCGTTTTACACTTGATAGGAACAAAAATGAGTTGATTACAGCAGGCAATAGTGCAACTGCGGCAATAATTTCAACACCTCCTACAATTGCAATTGCACCATACATTGCACCCAAAGTTAATGCTCCAGAATCACCTGGAAAAATTTTGCTTGGGAGTTTATGAAATTTATAAAATGCCAAAGAAACAAATCCTAACGGCAAGCTGATTATTGCAACTTCATAATTTTGAACAATAAACAAACAGATGGATAATGAAAAACTAGCAATCACCATAAATCCACTTGCAACACCATTAAGAACATCAATTGAATTAATTGTATTTCCGGTAATAGGAATCATGAAAATTATTAATGCCAAATATAATGCAGGGATTTGAACTGTTCCAAACATAGGAAATGCAAGATCAGAATCAAATGTACCAAATGCAATTATTGGAAATGCTGCAACCGCCAGGGCTACAGGTTTGAACCACCCTCCCATTACTTTCCGGTCATCCACATAACCAATGAGAAAAGCTGCAGATGTGGTAATCATTATTGCAAGAATTTCATTTAACTGCAAAAATGCATAAAGAACAATTTCAGATGCAATAATTCCCATAATAAGAGAAATTCCACCAGGTCTTGCAACCATTACATTTTCTTTTTTGTTCATATCTTTGACTGTAAAATTTCTATGTTCAAGAAATTTAATCAATGGAGGTGTGATAACAAATACAACAAAAAATGCAATAATGCAAGAAACTATAGCTGGCAGTATTAATTCAATCAATTATCTAACCTTTCGTAACTCTGCCTTTATGTTATCCGCAATGGTTGAACCAATTTTATCAATTTCTGCTAATTTATTCACTGGAATTTTTGCCAAATCATCTAAATTTTTTACACCATGTTTGTATAGAATTCTGGCTCTCACTCGTCCAATTCCTTTGACTCGAACCAAATCAAGTAATTCTTCTCTAATCCCATAAACAATTCTTTTTCTCAAATCATCTAGTTCTTCAAGTAAATCTACTCTTTCAACATTTTTGGATATTTCTCTTAGGCAATACGATAACCAGTTGGCATTCTCAGTCATTCTATGCATATCCCCAGACTCTATTCCCAGACTATCAGAAAGAGACAATTCTGAGGATTCAGTAATCCACGCCTGCAGAGCCAATAAACTTCTAGAGCAGTCATACTCTGAAATTGGTTCTAGTAGTTCTGAGGAATTATTTTCAATCATCAAACTAGCTGATTCATAATCTTTTTGTCGAAGAGAAAATTTTGGAAAAAATTCTTCACAATTTGAGATTAAATGTAAAAATCCAAACGTATGTTTTCTTTCTTCAGATACATTTTCTATTGCATTTCTAAAGTATGTTGCTGTTAACGGATCAATGTAAAGCATGGATGTCTTTTTACCAAATTCAGTTGCTGCATATCGTTCACCTTTTTTAATAATCAAATTTTGACTTGATAAAAATCTCAGAGAAATATCAATTGCAAATTTTATTGTAGATTTTCTTGATTGTAATCCACCTAATGTATGTAAAAAGAATTCTAGAATGTCTTCTTTTTTAATTCCAGGATGTGTAACCACAACACTGAGTATATGAGTTCTAAGAGATTTGTCATCAGTAATCTTTGATGCAATCGGTTCTGGTTCTCCATTAATGTAATAATCTATAAGATCTTCAGTGTTTCCATTTCCGACAATTATTGATTCCCCATAATCATCATATTGTGGTCTTCCAGCTCGTCCACAAAGTTGTTTGTATTCTAGAATACTAATAGGTCTATTAGCTCCAATTTTAGCATTATATCTATTAATATTAGAAATTACAACTCGCCTTGCAGGAAGATTTACACCTGCTGCCAATGTAGGAGTAGATGACAATAGTTTGATTGTCCCTTTTCTAAATTCTCTTTCTATTGTTTCTCTGCATTTTTGATTTAATCCAGCATGATGAAATGCAACACCTTTCTTTACAAGAATTGCTAATGTTTTTACTAATTCAGTATGTTCGTTCTCGGATAAAATTTTTTTTGATGTCTTTTCTAGTTCTGTTAATTCTTTTTTTTCTAGAATTTGAGAGATAGCATCTGCTGCTTTTGTTGCAAGGGATTTTGAGCGAGTCCTAGTTTCCGCAAAGACCAAGGATTGACCACCTTCTTGTACTGATTGTACGCCTAAATCAATAGGTGTTCCTCGTAAACTACGCTTAACTTCAAAGGTTTTTCCATTATTCATAGTAATTTCTCCTGCATCACATACACCTTCAGAGAGAGGAACGGGTCTCCAGTCATTTTTTACTAGTTTACAATTAAGCCAATCAGCAATTTCATCAGAATTTGTAATGGTTGCACTAAGTCCAACAAGCTGAGGTTTAGTATCTAATAATTTTAGTTGTGTTAAAATCATTTCAAGAGTAGGTCCTCTGCTTTCATCTCCTATCAAATGCACTTCGTCTGAAATCACCAGACCAATGTCCTCAACCCATTCAGCACCATGTCGAATGATTGAATCCATTTTTTCATTTGTTAAAATCAAGACGTTACTTTTCTCTAGATTTTTTTCAATATTTTCAAAATCACCAGTAGATATTCCAACCTTAACTTTTTTCCCAAGAGATATTTTTTCTAATTTTTTAAATTCTGTAAATTTTTCTGCAGCTAAAGCACGTAAGGGGCTAAGATAAATTATCTTACCACCATTTTTAGAAAGATAACTCAACATAGCAAGCATTGCAATCAAAGTTTTGCCACTTGCAGTAGGCGCAGAAACAAGAATACTTTTTCCATCTAATAATCCAGATTTCACACTATCTGCTTGAGGAGGATATAATTTTTCATATCCTTGAGATTTTAAAAATTCAATTACAGAATCGGGAAGATCTAGTTTTTCTATTTTCATACTCGGTTATAGTGACCGGGTTTTGATTCATAAATAGATGCTTCTCTGAGCATTCTTCTAATGTAGTTTCTTGCTTCTTCTTCTGTGAATTTTTCACTCTTTTCTAGTTCTTTTACAAATGTTCTTTCTTCTACTGGAACTTTGTTGTCACCCTCAAGACCTTTGAGAATATCCATGAATAATTGCATTTTTGACACTTCACTTCGTGGTTTTCCTTGTAACACTCCAAGGTCTACCTTCCCAGTATTGACATCAACTCCTGCATCCTGAAGCATGCTCTGAATCAGAAATATTGCACGCTCAGCATCTTCTTCCTCAACCTTGTCTTTCATGAGTAATCTGGCTCTAGCAGTAGAAAGTCTAATAATTCCTTCAAGTTGTCTCGGAGTGACTGTAATCATTTCTTCAGATTCTACATTTCTCATTTGAAGATAATAATCAAGGATTTTCTCTTCTGCTTCTTTTGTCAAGTCAGGGGCAGAACGTTTTGCATATGCAAGGTATTTTGTAAGTAAATCAACATCAATTACAGATTTTTTATCAGTTCCTTGAGGCGTATGTAATTCTATTATGTGTCTTGCAATCTTTTCATCTCTTTCTTTTGTTGGAATATCCCTCACTACAAAGATCAAGTCAAATCTTGTAAGTAATGGTATTGGAAGATTGACATTCTCTGTAATATTTTTGAAGGGATCATATTTTCCATACATTGGGTTTGCAGCGGCTAAAATTGAAGTTCTGGCATTTAGTGTAGCAACTATTCCACCTTTTGCAATACTCGCGGATTGTTGTTCCATAACTTCGTGTAATGCACTTCTGTCTTCAGGTTTCATCTTATCAAATTCATCTATACTTACAAGACCTTGATCACCCAGAACCACAGCTCCTGCTTCTAACATCATAATTCCAGTTTTGTCTCTAACTACAGCAGCAGTAAGTCCAGCAGCAGTTGAACCTCTACCAGAAGTATACAATCCTCTAGGAGCAATTCTTGCACAAAACTTTAGCATTTCACTTTTTGCCGTACCGGGATCTCCAACTAAAAATACGTTAATGTCGCCTCTAATCTTACTGCCGTCTCCAAGCGCTCTTTGATTTGAACCAACAATAAGTAACAAAATTGCTTCTTTGATTAATGATTGACCTTGAATGTGAGGAGCAAATGAATCAATTAATCTTTGATATACATCAGGACTTTGACCTAATGCTTTGATCATCTTTTCTTCTTCAGGTGAAATTTCTTCTCTCTCTATTTTTCTATCAGTTTTAGTTCCACGTCCACCTAAAAATTCAATATTATTTCCTTCAATCCTTAATCTGTATAATCCACTATGACCTCTTTGAACTCCTGTTACAGATTCTTGTTCTACTCTAACCACACCTGTTAGAATAATTCTGTCTCCAGGTCTTGAATTATCTACTAAATCCTGCCTAATTGTCACATCAATATAGTGAGGTAATTGTCCTGGAGGTAAATCTTCAGGTAATTCCTGTAACCTAAGAATCTGAAAATCAATAAACTTACTTGCTTCAGGTTTTAACTCAAAGTCTCTTTGTTTACAATTTGGATTATCACATACAACAGGAATTTTTACATCCATTCCCTTTAATTGAATTACTTTAGTTACATGTTCATCAGGACAAACAAAAACCAATTCTTTGGCAAGAGGTTTAACTTCTGATGCTCTAACAACCATTCCAGAAACACTGGTAATATGACCAATTGTTTCTGCATTGATTTGTCTTAGACTTCTTTCTAGTGGAAAATTTACTAATCTAACACGAACTTCATCTTTTATTTTTTCAGCATAATCAGGAAATCTAGTTTGTAATGCTTCCTTTATTGCTCTTGAAAATGCATCAAATATTCTATCAGGATTTTTAGAAAACATAACTTCAATTTGAGGTTCTATTACCAAATCATTATAATCAACAATAATGTATTTTGCATTCTTTGGCATCATCTCATCGATTGCATCTACATACTTGTAATTGCCATGTTTATCTTTGAATCTAGTTAAGAATTCTTTTACTTTATCTGATAATGCAGAATCGGTAAATGTACTAGCTTGTGCGTTGCTCATTTAGTTCTCCTGTTATTTGTTTTTCAAACTCTACGCTGTTATCATGAATAGTTTTATAGAAAATATTTTCTTCGACTGTTAGTTTATTGTATAATTCTGAATTTAATTTTATAGAGTCTGCAAGTTTAACGAGTTTACCTCTTCGCATCCTAAATAATTCAAGCATCATACTTTCTACTTTATCAAAATCATCACGATTCAATTCTCTCATTGTTTCTCTTAGCTTGATGTAAAAATGAGGATCTAATGTGGAGATTTGATATTCGCCAACCATCTTTTCTTTTGACAATGCTTGTTTTAGTTCAGTAATCATATCAGGAGAGTCAAGAATTCCAACTTTATTATCAGCAAGGATTTTTCCTACCCATTGAGGCATATTGTTTACCTCACCTTGAGTTCCTTCAATTTTCATTCCTGCAACATTGAACTTAAAATCTTGATTAATTGTAACCTTAGCATCCTTTAGGCGATATCCAATAGTGTGTACTTTTTCTACTTTATCAATTTCCATATGAGATCACTTATCCTCTTTTAGATCCTCAAGTATCGGATCGATCAATTCTATTAACAATTTGGTGAGATCAATTGATCCTAATTAACCTCAGGCTGATCGCATAGTTTTTCACATATTTTCATTTTAACTTAGAGTATTCTCCAATAACCAATTCGGATTTATTAATGGGGATTAGGCCTTTGATACTCATGTTTGGAAGCGGGATGTGGGTAGAAAAGTACCGACCAACAAAACTTTCAGAAATTGTTAACCAAACGGAGATTATCGGTAGCTTGGAGGCACTGATTAAAGATCCAACTGACATGCCTCATCTAATGTTTTCAGGATCTGCAGGAGTTGGAAAGACAACTGCAGCATTATGCATTACAAATCAGATTTTAGGAGACTATGCCAAAGACTACACTCTAGAGCTTAATGCATCTGATGAAAGAGGAATCGGCATGGTAAGAGAAAAAGTGAAAAAATTTTCTAGATTTGCAGGAATGGGAGAAGTTCCATTCAAGATTATCATTTTAGATGAAGCAGATGAAATGACTGCAGATGCTCAAACTGCTTTGAGACGAATAATTGAAGATACTGCAAAAATTTGTAGATTTATTTTTATCGCAAACAACATTTCAAAAATTATCGACCCAATTCAAAGTAGATGTGCAACCTTCAAGTTTACATCAATTCCAGAAGAAGATGTTATTAAAAGATTAGAAGAGATTGCAAAAAAAGAAAAAGTGAAAGCAGACAAAAAGGGTCTAAAGGCAATTTATGATTATTCAGAAGGAGATTTGAGACATGCAATTAATTTAATGCAGGCAACTGCGAGTCTTGGCGGAATAACAGAAGAGAATGTAAAGGCATCAGCTGGATTGACAAAAACCACTGATGTTGATGAGGTTCTAAAAATTGCATTGAGTGGTAAAGTTCCAGAAGCAAGAGAAAAAATGATAGAATTAATCAAAGTTTATGGAATGTCAGAATCAGATTTCCTAAAATATCTTAATTCTGCGGTATTCAAATCAAAGCATGCTAAATTATCAGATATTTTAGAAGTAATTGCAAAATATGATTATAGAATTCTAGTAGGTGCTAATTCTGAGATTCAATTATCTGCATTACTTGCAGAACTAGCAAACATAGAAAATTAAAACGCAGAGAGAGGGATTTGAACCCCCGTATGCTTGCGCACACAGGCTCTCAAGGCCCGCGCCCTACCGAGCTAGGCGACCTCTGCAAAAAATCTTTGATAATAGTGATTAAAATTTGTTGATGTGAAATAGAAAAATAAGAAAAAAGAAAAAGTTTCTTTAATCGTGTGCGTGTGGGTTTTCAGAACCAGATGACATAAGTACATAGGTTCCTGCTGCTTTCTCGTGCCATTCTTGATTAGCCGATTCTATACGAATTGCGCCTTCAGGACAAATTTCTTGACAAGCCATACAAACTGTACAATCATGTTCTCTGATTGGTTGTGATTTGTCTGTATAATCTAATCTTTCATCTTGTTCTGTATTACCAGTTCCTTCAAAAGTTTCACCTTTGCAATCTGCTGCAGGGATATCTTTTTCGGTTCTGTACCATTGGAATGTTTGTACTGGACATACACTCATGCATGAGCCAGCTGCAACACATGAATCCCAATCAACTGCGACAGTAGTACCATGAATTCCAAGAGGAACTTGTTCTTCGCCTCTGGCTTCATAGGCTGCCTTTACGTCGTCATTTGAGAATGCTGCACCATCAGATCTTCCTTCACCCCAAATCCAGTGGAAGTTCTCACCATCTGCATGGCTCGTTTTTCCTGCTGGTTTTACATCGTTGTGACAAAAATCTTCTGGTATAACTAGATCTACCATAGTAACTTTATTTTAGAATATTATTTAAATCTAAACAAAATTAGTCAGGACTAAATCAATAATAAAAAAATGAAAATATTTTAAAATTAAGGTCTTTAAGTTTTACAGAGTCTTTGCTGCACTTTCGTGTTTTTCAACATTTGACTGATCAACTTTGATTGCTTGTGGAGGACAAACAGATACACATGCCATACACCAAATACAATCATGTTCTCTAATTGGATCTGCTTTGTCAGTTAGATCTTTTCTTTCATCTTTGACATTGCTACCAGTTCCGTTGAAAGTTTGACCAACAACATCTTTTGCTGCAATATCTTTTTCAGTTCTGTACCATTGGAATACTTGAACAGGACATGCCTCAATACATGCACCATCTGCTACACAAGAGTCCCAATCTACTGCGACCATTGTACCACTTACACCAAGAGGAACTTGTTCTTCGCCTCTTGCAGTATATGCTGCAACAACATCAGAATCTGCAAACACTTCAGCTTGTGAGCCATCTGTGTTTTTTTCTTTACCTGGTCCCCACATGATATGGAAGTTTCCATCATCTAGGTTAATTTTTCCAAGGGGCTTTAGGCCTTCAGGGAAATTTTCTGCTATTGGCATACTATAATTTTTCAGAGTTATTATTTAAAGCTAGACGGGACAAATTACGAACATATCAATAGTTATCGATCAATTAGGCAAGAGATATTCCTTACGTTCATAACGCTGAACGATCAATTCTCGTGATATGGATATTATCAAGTATGATGTATATCGCGGACCAAATATTGGAGTATACACTAGAGTTAACGATAGTATAGTTTTGCTTCCAATGGGATATGCAGAAACAAAAGCAAAAAAACTTGCAAAAGATTTGGATGTAAAATATCTATTCACATCAATTGCAAATACAAGATTAATTGGTGCATTGTGTATTATGAACAACAAAGGGATCTTACTTCCAAAAACTGCATACCAAGATGAATTTGATTTTATAAAAAATGAGACGGACTTGGAAGTAGGTGTCTTAGATTCAAAATTATCTGCTTTAGGAAATGTAATTTGTGCAAATGACAAAGGAGCTGTAGTTTCTCCATGGATGTCTTCTGAAGATTGTCAAACAATTTCTGATGTCTTGGGAGTCGAGACATTACAGAAAAAAATTGCAGGTTTTAATCAAACTGGGGTGGTAATGGTTGCAAATAATTCGGGTGCTGTGATTCATCCAGAAGCTGATGAGGAAGATATGAAGACATTTTCTAATTTACTAGGCGTAAAAATTGAGCAAAGCACGATTAATAATGGAATTCCATATTTAGCATCAGGAATTCTTGCCAATAATCACAGTATTGTTGTAGGTTCATTGACTACTGGTCCGGAAATTATGATGTTGACTAGGGCTTTTCTAAATTAAGTACAGAATTTGGATCTTCAGTTAATTTCTCAATTGAAATAGTTCCTTCTGTCCCATTAATCATATCTTTTAGAACTACATTTCCTTGTTCTAACTCATCAGGACCAACAATGATTGTAAATCTAGCATTATTTGCAATATCCATTTGCTTTTTTAGATTACGTCCAGCTAAATCAATATCAGTTGGAATATTATTTAGTCGAAGTAGGGATGTTATAGAGTGTGCAACTTTTTGCATTTCATCATTAATGTATAATACTGCTACACGTTTTTGTGAGATATTTGGAATTATATTTTGTTCTTGCATTGTGAGTATAATTCTCTCTACTCCACCTGCAACTCCAGCTGCACCAATATCATCTCTTCCAAAGGCTCTTGTCAATGTATCATATCTTCCACCGCCAGCAAGAGCTCCCAGTTTTGAATTTGTATCAAACACTTCAAAGACCATTCCAGAATAGTAATCCAGTCCACGAACAATTCCAAAATTAATTCTAACATTTGATACACCTCTATTTTCTAACGAATCAAATAATTTTTTGAGTTCATCCCATGATTCCAATTGAGTAGTGTCAAACGATTTTTCAATTTCTGAAATTGTTCCTTTAATTTGAGAAAACTCTAGAATTTTTTCAAGTTTGTCTGTTTCATATCCTTTTTCCTGAAATTCCTTTAAGATTTCTTCTTTAGACTTTTTTGCAATTTTATCAACTGCTCTTAGAATATCTGTTACAAGATCTGATTCTTTAGAATTGAAAATTTTGTTAATGTACGATTCAACTAGATTTCTATGGTTGATGTCTATTGTAATTCCTTTGAGCAATAGAGAATCGAAAAGCCTTGATGTTAATTCAATAATTTCAGCCTCTGACTCTAATGATGCTTTTCCATACACCTCGATATCCCATTGGTGAAAGTATCTGTATCTACCCTTTTGTGGTTCATCATATCGAAATACTCCACCAAAACTAGAGATTTTTGCTGGAAGTCTAATTGATTTTTGGGCAGCAATATAACGAGTCAATCCCATGGTAAAATCAAATCTTAGAGCTATTTCTCTATCTCCTTTGTCTTTGAAATAATAGATTTCTTCTCTTATTCCAGGACCAGATTTTGTTTCTAAGGTAGATAATAGTTCAATTGGTGAGGGATCCATGAATGAAAAACCATACAGATTTGATAGTTGTTTGAAATGGTACCTGATGTGCTCAATGTTTGAATTTTCTGGACCATCAAAATCCTTCATACCTCGTGGCAATTCCAAGATAATTCTTTGTCAGATGATTGTGATTTAGATATTTCTGTGATGGCTGGACCAGTTTTTTAAAGAGAATTTTCAATGATGATTGTGGAAATTGAGAAAACCAATCTTACAAATGATTTTGAGATTTGTAGAATTCTAAATGGAATGTGGCAAGTTGCAGGAGGTCACGGCCAAATTGATTCAGAACTTGCAATTAATGATATGATGCACTATCACGAATCAGGATTTACCACTTGGGATTTGGCGGATATTTACGGTCCTGCAGAATCATTAATTGGTGAGTTTAGCAAAAAAATCGATAAATCAAAATTTCAAGCATTAACAAAATTTGTTCCAAATCCTGGTCCAATGAGTAATAGTATTGTTAGTCATTACATAGAGCAATCATTAAAAAAAATGAATACAGATTGTATTGATTTACTTCAATTTCATTGGTGGGATTATAATGATTCAAGTTATCTTGATGCATTACATCACTTGTCAAAATTACAAAATGAAGAAAAAATAAAACATATTGGATTGACAAACTTTGATACTGAGCGAGTAAAAATAATGATAGAAAATGATTTTAAAATAATTTCAAACCAAGTTCAATATTCAATTTTAGATAATAGACCAGAAAAAATCATGACATCATTTTTTACAAAACATGGAATAAAGATTCTATCATACGGAACATTACTTGGGGGATTTTTTTCGGAAAAATATCTTGGAGCAGATGAACCACATAGAGGAGAATTATCTACAGCCAGTTTACAAAAATATAAAAATATGATTGATGTTTGGGGAGGATGGCAATTATTCCAAGAATTACTATCAACATTAGATGAAATAGCAAAGAAACATCATTGTAGTATTGCAAATGTTGCAACTAGATTTGTTTTGGATAAACCACAAGTTGCAGGAGTAATCATTGGAGCAAGATTAGGAATTATTAATCACAGAGAAGACAATTCTAGGGTTTTCGATATGAAATTAGACGGTCATGATATTTCATTAATTGAGGCCATCACTGCAAAATCAAATGATTTGTTTGATCTAATTGGAGATTGTGGAGACGAATACAGATAATTTGGAAATAACTCAATAATTGAGGCTAGATTTTTCATAATGAAGAATTTTTGATTGAATTGTTCATGTCATACACACAAGTTGCGTTATAGGAATTTGGACTATTATTTGCGAGATGCTTGAGTGGTTCTCTGATGTCTTATGTTGGAAATATGCAGGAGTAGTAGATTCATCAACTGTAGCTAATGCATATGTTTGGTTATCTGCAAAATTTGGAAGCTTTGCAGGTTCTGCAAGCTGTGATGCAGTAGTTGCCTTACAATCAATTTCAATGTAAGAATATTAATTTAGTTAATTTGGAAATATTTCTCTAGCGTTTGCAAACTATGTAATTATTAAAAATAAAAAAAGAAAAAAATTAGTTAGTAGGAACTACAATTCCTCTATCTATCATCTTAAGAGCGGTATCTGCTTTGAGACACATTGGCACTCCGTTTGATGCTTTCATTACAAGACTAAATCCTTCACGACATTCTACTTCTGCAGCATCAATACCTGCAGTAATTTGTGTTCGTGGAGAAATCCATGCCAATTGCATGTCTTTTGCCTTTTCAATGAACTCTTCTCTAAGTTGTTGTTTTTCCTCATCAGTCATGTCAGATGCTCTTTCACGGAGTTCTGCCTTGAAGGCTTTCATGTCAGCTAATCTATCATGAATCTCTGATCTTCTCTCATCAGACATTTTGATTTTCATAGCTTTCATGTGATCTTTGAACTTCATTTTGAGTTCTAACTTTCGCTCATCAGTTAGATCACCGTGTTTCTCTCTGTATTTCATCTTGATCTCGTTACGTTTCTCATCAGAAATGTCATGTTTTTCCATGATCATTGCTTTTAGTCGTGGAGACATATCAGACATTTTCATTCCATCATGAAACTTATCCATTTTGTCAGTCATTTTGTCTTTTATAGTATCTCGATGTTCTTTCTTGTAGTCTTCTCGTTCTTCAGGTGTCATATCACACCATTTTGAGATTTTATCGAGTTTTTCAGAGTCAGTAATTTCTGCTGTTCTGTCAGAAGATGTCATGGAACATAATCTATCATAATCCATGTGAGGTTTGTCAATCATTCTATCTTTCATATAACCTCGGAAGTCAACCATTCTATCTTTTATTGAATCTCGTAATTCATCTTGTTCATCTTCAGTCATTTCACAATATTGTGCTAATTTTTCTCTGAGATCATCAGGCAGATCAGTATGCATACGCATTTTTTCTGCTCTTTTCTCAGAAGTCATATCACAATACATTGCAAAGTGATCTCTAAGATCCCCAGTGCCACTGTTAGAATATTTGTCTTTTATTTCGTCTCTGTGTTCTTCAACAAATTTATCAATTGCATCATCTCGCTCATCTTCAGACATTTCACAATAGTTTAGAATTCTTTCGGAAAATTGTTCGAGTCGGGGATAGTTGTCAAAGAATTTTTGCTTGTCTTCGTCTGTCACATCACAGAATCGTTCTAGCATGTTATCAAGATCATATTTGTCATGATCTCTGGCTTCAGGAACGTATTCTCTGATGAAATCATCAATTTTGTCTTCACGTTCATCTTCAGACAAATCACAATAATTTGTGAGTCTATCTGAGAACTGCTTTAGTCTTGGATGATCTGCAAAGAATTGATGTTTATCTTCGTCAGTCATGTTACAGAAATTCTCTAGTCTATCATCAAGATCTGTATGTCTGTCATATTTGTCGTCTCTGTCATCTATTTCTTCTCTATCGTTTTCTACTTCTGTGCCATTATCATTAACGTCATTTTCAAGTTCATTTTCTAGTTTGTCAAATTCGTCATTAAAGTCGTCTTCAACATCTTCTCTAGTTAGAATGATATCAAAAATGAAATCATCAAGTGCGTCTTCACGTTCATCTTCATCTGATATCTCACAAATGGTAGAAAGTTTTTCATCATACTCTGCCATGTCTGGATAATCAGTGAAAAAGTCGCTTTGTTGCTCTAATGACATTTCACAAAAGTCTTCAAGTTTGTTTTCAAGCTCATCAGTGTCGGCAAATGCTGTGCTACCAGCAGTAACACCGGTGAACATAATCAGTGAAAAAACAACGCTTAGAAGGTGTGTACTTTTCATTACAAAATTTTCAGAATTTTGTATATAAAGAATATCGGTCAATATCATAGTAAATATTATTACAAATGAGACATTTTTTGTTAAATTTTATGCCTAATAGGCGTGTAGTTTTTAGGATTTTAAATGGATGATGGTAGAATTAGTATTATACATGAATCCATCAGATGTGTTTAGAAAAAGAAATCTCACCAAAGTTAATTTTGAATATGAGGATATGATTGGAAGAAATTTTTCTGATTCTAATATGAATGGGGTGAATCTCAAAAATAGAGACATACACAATGCGGATTTGAGTTGTACCGGTTTGAGGGAAGCTGATTTGAGTGATACAATATTGTTTAATGTTAAATTTAGAGGTGCAGATATGAGAAGAATTAATCTATCTAATGCAAAATTATGGGATACCGAATTGTATGGTGCAGATCTAAGAGATGCAAATGTTAGTGGTGCTGATTTGTTTTATGCTGATTTGAGAAATGTTGATCTTAGTGGTGCCAATCTAACGGGGGTAAATCTAAGACATTCTAACTTTGATGGTGCGATTCTTTTATCTACGGATTTTACAGGGACAAATTATGATTCACATACTCTAGAAACAATCTCTCATGACGCAAAATTAGTACTGAAAAAATTTGGCAAGTTATGGTAGAAGAGTCAAAGTAAAATAGATTTTCAAATAGGGTTTTTCTATGATTTCTTTAAAAAAAGAATTGTCAAAGGAATGTTGTGAGTTTTAGTAAAAATTGTCCAGTTTGCAATGGATTTTTCTCATCCCTAGTATCTTACATGAATCATATCAAAGATAAACATGAAGAAATGCCCCTGAATCATTTCTAAAGAATGATAAGATGTCGACATTTTCATTTAGAAAAAGGGAATAATTTGGAATTGATTTTCAAAAGTTGAAATAGTTAGCACTAGTTAAAATCATTAGCGCCGATTATATGTAATTTAACAAATTATTTTTTATGAAGACACAGTTTATGAGAAAAAGAGATATTTTTGAATCTCTCATTGTGTTTTCTGTAATGGCAGGAGCGTTACTTCCCGCAAGACTCCTTTTTGTAGAATATGTTTCAGATAGTTGGATAGGCTCTGTTGGAATAATTTCAGCAATTTCAATTTCCATAATCATCCTTGCAAAAAAGAAGAAATTAGGTTTCTTTGGTCCAATGCTTGAGAGACAGATATTCAAATTCCAGAAGGGAAAAAGAGGTTTGGTGGTTGTTGGCGAATCTGTTTTTGTTTTATTGATATTAGGAGGAATGATTTTTGCCATAGATCAAGGAAATACAGCATATTCTGATTATAAGTTGAGCAATGTGAAAAATGCTCCAACTAGTCAATCAGCTGCGCAGATTCTGTAGCAGTCAAATGATTGGGAAGTAGATGACTGGATAAATGGATTTTTGGTAGTGCCTATTGCTTTTCTTACACAATTTCCTCAGATGAGTGCAATAATTGCATCAATTGATGAAAGTATGGATGGATGGTTAATGCACTTTTACACTGTAGGTTTTGTTGAGTATTTGGAAATTCTAGGATTGATTACATTTTACAGGATATCGTTTAGGAGAAAAGTTACATCACCAATGGTATCAAAATTATATGAAAAAACTGCAGTTTAATCAAAAATATGAATAAAAGATAAATTAGTAGTAATTTCTTTTATTCAAAAATTTATAATTATTCTATGTTTATTCAAAAAGAAAACAATTTTGTAGAAGAAATAGTAAAATGGGCTGAATCAGTTGGGATTAACTTAGATAGGGATCCAGAACAGTTGTAGTTTTTGAACACACATTTTGTTAAGTAAAAAAATTTCAAGACACATCATGAAACTTATAGGTCAAACAAAACTCCCACATGGAATAGTATTTCACTATACAAACAGTGCAGGAAACATAGAGTCACACTTTATTGAATCCAACTTAGAATAGAGTATATTTATTGAGAGAAATAAAAGAACAATTGAATTGAGATCAATTGAATCTTTAAACAAAAAAATTGCAAGTTGCAAAAAATGTCCAAGACTTTCATTATACATTAGAGATGTTGCAAAAAATAAGGTAAGAAGATTCAAAGATGAAAAATATTATGGTCAAGTCATCCTAAAACCGATCATTTTGTAAAATAATTACGATCATCTTGATCTA
>JBHHVV010000009.1:0-30214 GCA_046754445.1 Candidatus Nitrosopumilus sp. | reverse complement strand
TTATTTTAAATTTTGTAAAATACACAATGATACGTTACAAAAAGCAATTCAAGCTCAAATTGACGAACTAGATATGACTTTGATTATTGAAGATTAGATTGCAAGTATTGCAACAAAGGCAGATACAAAGACAATTGCAATTGTGTTAAGTAATTTAATCACAGTATTAAGAGCAGGTCCAGCAGTGTCTTTGTAAGGATCACCAATTATATCACCTACAACTGCTACTTTGTGTACTTCAGAACCTTTTTCACCTTGCATCTCAACTAATTTCTTAGCATTGTCCCATGCACCACCAGTATTTGCCAAGTGATATGCCAATAAAATTCCAGTAACAACTGAACCCATCAACAATCCAGCTACGGCAGTTGGTCCTAACAAAATTCCCAAAATAATTGGCGCAATAATTGCAACAATAGCAGGTTTCCAAAGTTCTTTGATTGAAGCAACAGTTGCAATATCTACACATTTAGCATAATCAGGTTTTGATTTTCCAGTAAGGATTTCAGGATCTGATTTGAATTGACGTCTAACCTCATCAACCATTTTTCCTGCAGCACGAGATACACCGTTAATTAATTGCCCAGTGATGATAAATGGAATTAATCCACCAATCAACAATCCTACGATTATTGCAGGATTTGTTAAACTATAATCTAGATCTAAAACACCTTCAAAGATATGAGATGCCTCAAATTGAAATGCCTGAATCATTGCTAATGCAGCCAAGGCAGCACTTGCAATTGCAAATCCTTTGGTCACAGCCTTTGTAGTATTTCCTACAGCATCAATTTCATCAGTGACTTTACGATTTTCTTCCCCCATTCCAGTCATCTCAACAATTCCACCTGCATTATCTGCAATTGGTCCAAAGGCATCAATACTAAGAACAATTCCTGCAAGACTCAACATTGCCATTGCAGTTAGTGAAGTTCCAAAAATCCCATAAAGTATTGGGTCAGCACCTTCAGGAGCAGCTGATGATGCAATGCTATAAGATATTATGATTGCAACAACTAATGCAATCATAAATGGTCCAGTGGATTGCATTCCTTTGATAATTCCCATCAATGTTAATGATGCATAGCCCCATTTTGCAGAGTCTGCTATTTCTTTAACAGGGCCTTTTTTGTAACTGGTGTAATTATCTGTGATTTTCTGAATTACAGGAACTAAAATGACACCAAGCACAGTAGAACCAAACAAGGCGTATGATGTTGAGGAATCACCAATAAATTGTGTAATGAATACATAGTTTAGTCCGATTGCAATTGCTGCTGAAACATAAAATGAGCGATTAAGAGGCTTCATTACATCTGTAATATTCTTAGAGCCAACAATTACAACACCAATAATTGATGCAATCATTCCTGATGAACCAATCAATATTGGATAAAGGAAGAAGTTTGGTGCACCAATTAAAGCTGCAATTAGTAATGCTGCAAGTATCGTAACAATATAAGACTCATAAACATCTGAACCCATTCCCGCAGCATCACCAACATTGTCGCCAACATTGTCTGCAATTGTTGCAGGGTTTCGTGGATCATCTTCAGGAATATTAGCTTCAACTTTTCCCACCAAGTCAGCTCCCATATCTGCGGCTTTAGTAAAAATACCACCACCAATTCTGATAAATAATGCAATAAGACTTGCTCCAATTCCAACACCGGCAATTGTAATTGGGTCCGGATAAATTACATATAGTCCTGTAATTGCCAACAGAGCCATTGCCGGAACTGCAAGTCCTACGGTAGCTCCACCTCTAAAGGCCATAGCAAATGTTTGTCCCAATCCTTTAGCACTTAGATTTGCAGCCCTTACTGCTGCTTTTACTGTAATTTTTAATGAAATAATTCCTGCTACTGCAGATAATGCTGCACCAACTGCAAATGCAATTCCATTTGATGGTGTCAAGAAAATTGCAATAATTAAGGATAATGCAATTGCAACAGGGACAATAATTTTCATCTCTCTTTTTAGAAATGCTCCAGCACCCTCTTTGACGGCGTTGGAAATATCCATCATCTCTTTGGTTCCAGAAGGTTGCTTTGAAATCCATGCAACCAATCCGCCTGCAACTAAAAATGATGCAATTCCTGCAATAAATGGCAGAATCTCAGCAATTTCCATGTTATACTCAGCTTGCCTAAATCTTGTAAATATAAATCAAATAGCAGAGACTTTTGCTCTTTTCCGATACGGCAGAAATGTTTTTCCTCTCAAGCCCTGTCTAACTAACTTGTTGAATCTCTTGCCATGTGCAAGATACGGAAATCGCATATGGATCAATTCATGCACCAGAGTATTTTCCAAAGTCTTCTCATCAGGAATCTTTCGTACATTGATGAAGACTAGATTATGTTGAAGGTAAGAGACTCCATAATACTTGTAGGCAGATGTACGTCTACCTTCAGTCATTTCTTTTGGAGCATCAAGAACTTCTTTGGTGGTTAGTAAAATTTGAGGTTCTAGAATAGAGAACCGGTTAGAATAGATTCCAACTTTTTCCAATATTTGCAATCTAAGATCAGGATCTAGTTTCACAATTATTTCTAAAGTAATCAGTGTTTATCTTAAAATGTCAATAGTTGTAAGAAGTTTAGTGTATTTTGCTTCTTCAAAATTATGAATTAATAGGGTCAGAAGGTTTTGTGGAGTAATCATCAATCATACAGCCACCGTCTCATCATACCCCAATTATTTCATTGAATCAAGGAGTGATTGTGCTTTATTTCTAATTTCTGGAGTTATTCGCACTATCACTAGACCTTCATTTGGCTGACCATACAAAACAATTGCATTTTCAGGTGCATAAACACATACAGGAAGTACTAAAAGATCCTCCTCACCCTTAACAAAAAGTCTGACAGGAGAATGCAGGGTAAATGCCTTCTTAATCACATCAATACTTTGAGAAGTAATTTCTGCTGCAGGATTTTTAACAGTTAATTCAATAGCATTGGATAATTTAGGAGGTTCTTTTTTTTCTCGTTTTTCTTGACCGTCAATTATATGAAATGAAGGAATTAGATCAAAATCAATCATCTTTTTAGTTGTTCTATCACCAACAGTGATTACATAGGAGTTAGGTGGAATATTTTTTTCAATATTTGATTTAGTGGCTTGACTTTCAGGTAATAACACCCCCAAAGGAATTTTCAATTGTTCTCTTAGAGAGTCAGGTAATTTCACAGGAATCGACACTAGTTGGTACTGGGTTCTGGAGCTGATTCCTCACTAGCGCCTTCAGAGTTTATTTCATCTTGCAGTTTTGCTGCCAGTATGCTGCATTGAGCTGCAACATTTTTTGCGCTTACTCTAAAAGCAGTTGCACTAGGAGAATCAGGATTAGAAATCATAATCGGTTTACCTAAATCAGATCCAGACATGATTCCAGAGTTTAATGGAATTTCTCCCAAGAAGGGAATATTGAATTGTTCACTAATTTTCTTTGCACCGCCATCACCAAAAATATAGTGTTTATCTTCACAGTTTGGACAAATAAAATGACTCATGTTTTCAACTACTCCCATAATTGGAACATTTAGTTTTTCAAACATGCCAATTGCTTTGACTGCAACATTACTTGCAACATCTTGAGGAGTTGTAACAACAAGAATTCCAGTAATAGGAATTGTTTGTGCAAGGGTTAATGGAATATCACCAGTTCCCGGTGGAAGATCCACTATAAGATAATCCAAATCAGACCAATTAGTATCAACAAGAAATTGTTTTAAAATTCCAGATATGATTGGGCCACGATAGATTGCAGCCTGATGTGCTTGTTCTGCAAAGAAACCAAAAGAGACAACTTTGAGTCCGTTTGATTCAGCTGGTTGGAGTTTATTGTCTTCAACTTCCATAAAGCCATCTTTCATACCTAACATTAACGGAATACTAGGACCATAGATATCAGCATCTAACAATCCCACTTTAGCTCCTGTTTGAGATAACGCCAAAGCTAAATTCAAAGATACTGTGGATTTACCTACACCACCTTTTCCACTTGCAACACCGATAATATTTTTGACAGAAGCCATACCAGTATCTTCATCAAGTGAACGGCCTTCCATTACTTTGGCAGTTACATTCAAATCAAAATTTTTTAATTCAGAAATTTCACCAATTACTTTTCTTACATCATCTTCAATCTCAACATTGAAAGGACATGCAGGGGTTGTTAGTTCTAAAGTAAATTTCAGATTGCCGTCATTAAGTTCTAGGTCCTTAATCATACCCATTGAGACAATGTCTTTTTTTAAATCAGGATCAATTACGGTACTGAGTTTTTCAAGAACTTGATCGATTCCAACCATTGCGTCAAAAAGTCAGCCTACATTATTTAAACATAAGTCAGACGTCAAAAGAAATTGTCATTTTTTTGAAAAAGTAACAAAATCTTTAGAAAATTAAGTATAAATCACCCAAAGATTCATAAATTGAAATTCAAGAAAAACAGCACAGTTGTTTTCTATATCTACCCTAGTTGATGTTGTTAGGATTCCTCCAAGCTTATTTGGAACTACACTCAAAAAGGCAGCAGTTAACATCCTCAAAGAAAAATACGAGAGTATGATTAATGCAGATTTAGGCTATATTATTATGATTTTAGATGCCAAAGTAGACGAAATGGGAAAAATGATTGCCGGGGATGGCGGAACATTTCACAGAGTACAATTTGAAGCATTGACATTTTATCCAAAATTACAAGAAATTGTTCAAGGGGAAATCGTAGACATTACAGACTTTGGAGCATTTGTAAGAATTGGTCCAACTGATGCATTACTTCATTTGTCTCAAGTAATGGATGATTATCTAAAGAGCGATGTAAAGTCAGGTATGATTTTAGCCAATCAAAGTGGCAGAACACTCAAAGTCGGTTCAACACTTCGTGCAAGAATTACTGCAGTGTCATTAGGAAAAGCTGCTGCAATGGGTAAGATCGGAATAACATGTAGACAGCCATTCCTTGGTGCAGATGATTGGATTGCAGAAGAAATCAAAAAAGCTGATGGTAGTAGTTCTGAGAAACCTGCCAAAGAAGCAGAAGTAGAGGCAAGTTAAGATGGCTCGTGAAATGGCATGTAGAAAATGCAAGTTTGTAACAACAGGAAAAGTATGTCCTGTCTGTAAATCATCAGATTTGACACCAGACTGGAATGGTATTGTACTAGTAGTGGATCCTACAAATTCAGAGATTTCAAAAACGCTAGGCATTACTCAGAAAGGCAAGTATGCAATCAAAGTAACATAAAATTTTTGTAAATATTTAAAATCACTGTAACATTTTATCATAATGTTGTCGTTTAATTCTAAAAAACAATTACTACAATTTCTTGCTGAAGATATCGGCAAAGGAGATATCACTAGTGCATTATTGCCAAAAAGAAAGATTTCAGCTAGAATAATCTCAAGAGAAACAGCAATTGTTGCCGGCGTAAAGTATGCAAAAGATATTTTCAAATTAAAGGGATGTAATTCAAAAATTTTGAAAAAAGACGGCTCTAAAATAAAACCCAATCAAACAATTATGACAGTTACTGGAGAAGCAGGAAAAATTTTAACTTGTGAAAGAACGGCATTGAATTTACTTACACGAATGAGCGGAATTGCAACTCAAACAAACGAACTTGTAAAAAAAATCCCAAAGAAAACAAGACTCTATGCTACAAGAAAAACAGCACCTGGACTACGATATTTTGACAAAGAAGCCGTAGAAATTGGTGGAGGTGGAAAACACAGACTTAGATTAGATGAAATGATAATGATTAAAGATAACCATATTGCAGTGGAAGATTCATTATCATCTTTAATTAAAAAAGCTAAAAAAAGACATAAGAAATTCGAAGTTGAAGTGGAAAATAATTCAGATGCGATTCTTGCTGCCAAAGAAGGTGCAAGCATTATCATGTTGGATAATTTTTCACCAATACAAATTAAAAAAACAATTCAAAGTCTCAAGAATCAAAAATTGAGGAACAACGTTTTGCTAGAAGCATCAGGTGGAATCACTACTAAAAACATATCAAAATACGGTCAAACAGGAGTAGACATTATTTCAGTTGGAAGCATAACCAATTCTATTAAAGGAATTGATATGAGTTTAGAAATTTAGTTTATTTGTTTTAGTAATTCTATAACTGCTTTATTTTTGGGATCAACTTCTCTAATTTTATCACAACACTGCATTACCCGCTTATTTTCTCCTAATTTTTGATGAGAATATGCTTTCAAAAGCAAAACATCAACATCGTGAGAACCAATGTCTAAGGCTTTATCAAAATATGAAATAGCTGTTTTGTACTTGTTTTTCAAATAGTAAATACCACCCATGGAAAACAACACATCATTATGATTAGGTACTTTTTGCAAATATTCTGTGCCTGAACTTAGAGCTTCAGAATACTTTTTTTCTTTAACGAATTTTTTGAATTCTTTGAATTTTTCAATATTTTTTTTCTGGTTAGGATCTTTTGGAGTTTTAGAAAACAATCCAACCAATGTGTATTCACGCAGTTTAGTTTATTGCAAGCATTCTATCTATTGCCAAACGAGCCTTATCTGCAATATCTTTTGGAACAGTAACTACATTTTTTTCGTTAATCAATGCATCATATACTTTTTCAAGTGTAATCATCTTCATGTATTGACATTCAGCTTTCTCAGATGCCGGAACAAATGTTTTTTCAGGATTTTGTTGTCTCATACGATATAAAATTCCAGTTTCGGTTGCAACAACAAAGTTTTTTGCTTTAGATTCTTTGACATGATTTAACATTCCTTCTGTTGAAAGAATTGAAACCTTTTGATCATCAAAACTTCCATCTGCAACATCATACATCATTGGAGTAGTACAGCTACATTCAGGGTGAATAACAAATTCAGCATCTTTCATAGAATCTAGTTTTTTTGTAATATCTTCAGGAGTGATTCCGGCATGGACATGACATTCCCCTGCCCATATGTGCATATTTTTTCTTCCAGTCATCTTTGCAACATAAGATCCAAGAAACATATCAGGCAAAAATAAAATCTCTTTATCTTCTGGAATTGCTTTGACAACATTTACTGCATTAGAGGACGTGCAACAGTAATCAAGTTCTGCTTTAATTTCTGCAGTAGTATTTACATATCCAACAGCAATTGCGTTAGGATGTTGTCTCTTCCAATTTTGTAATTCATCCACAGTAATAGAATCAGATAAAGAACATCCAGCTTCCAAATCAGGTAGCAATACCTTTTTTTGAGGACTGATAATCGCAGCAGTTTCTGCCATAAAGTTGACACCACAAAAAAGAATTGTTTTTTGAGGTACTTTTGCTGCCTGCCTTGAAAGACCTAAGGAATCTCCCGTAAAATCGGCCACATCTTGAACATCAGGAATTTGATAATTATGTGCTAAAATAACTACATCTTTTTCTTTCTTGAGCCTTAGAATCTCATCTTTGAGTCGAGTATCTTGTTGAACTAGCATAAACCATCAAAATTGATGTTGATGGTCATTTAAAGAAAGAGGTTCCGCTTAGAATATTCTTTAAACTAGGGAAAAGTGGCAGGAATTTCCTCTTTTTAGAATTTCAGTCATAAAAATCAGGGCAAAAAATGAAAAAATTATTTTTTATTCACATTAGATTTGGTATGTCAAATAATCATAAAATTCCAAAATGGAACTCATTGTTGAAAAAATTTAACATTATGCTAATTACCAAAAAAACAAAACAGAAAATGTGAAAATTCATCTTTTTTTGTCATTTGCTCTGATTATCTCCATTGCTTTTGTTCCAACAGCTTTTGCTCATGAACCAGATTTTGAAGCAAAGTCATCAAAAGATATTTTGAAATTATGTAATTTCTTTTATGAAGAATATGTTCTTGTTGGTTCAGAACATTTCAAAGATCAACACAAACTTTTCTTAAATGCCAGAATTTGTCCTGTCTTATACGAGAACATAGCATGGAATAGCCAACACCCACAAAAAGATGTCGTATTAATTCATGAGATTGAAAAGAAACTTGGCGAAAACGCAAATTATATCAAAGAAAAACATTTAGGTCAACCTAGTTCAATTCCCAAATGGTTCAAAAATAAAGCAAACTTATGGATTGGATGGGAAATAAAAGATAAAGAGTTTTTGAAAGCAATGGAAGAAGTTACGGATTCAAATTTACATAGCAAATCAGATCAAACATCTATTCCAGAATGGTTCAGACAAAATACGAAATGGTATACAGATGAGACAATTTCTGAAAAAGAATTCTTTAATTCAATAAAATATCTAGTTAACCAACACTAAGTCTAAAACATCAGGTTCCAATTTGAATCTCATCAGAACAATATTTTCTCAGAGTCTCAATTGCAGACAGAATTGCAAGTCTACTTGTTTTTGGATTGTTAGGATCAGGAAAATTTTCTATAGTAAAAGTCATCTTTCCAAATTTTCCTGCAGCTTCAATGTGATGTGTATTTTTATCAGTATCAGGATCTGCAATTATTTTTACATTAGTTTTTTGACTTCCAAGTCCTGTCAAAGATAATAGAGCTGCGACATTGATATTTGCAGGAAACAAGGAGACTGCTTCTTTTGCAGTTCCCTCAAAAATCGTTTTGGGAGATAAAATTGTATCTAAATCAATTTTAGAAGTCTCAAAAAACTTTGCACCTTTTAAAGAAAGAGGATGTTTTGTGGTAGTAATTGATAATGATTCTAATTCATCTTTGATTGATTTTATTCCATCAAGACCTGCAATTGCACCTGAAGGAAGATAAATTGTTTTTTTGAAATCCTTGCAAGCATCAGACAAAATATCATAAATAGATTCATCAAGTAATGCACCCACACTCATGATCATCAAATCTTTCTTATTTTGCAAAATACTCAAACCGACATCGTTTACAGCATCTTGTGATGCAGCTTCTACTACAATATCAATAGGATTTGAGGATAAAAGGTGAGAATTCTCTACAATTTCTGGTTTGTTTTTTAGTTTTTCAACAAGGGATTTAGATGCATCTTTTGAGCCATCAAATACATGAGTAAGAATTGCAGGAATTTTTCCAGAATCAATAGCTAATGCAATTTGTGTTCCAATTGCCCCACAACCAAGTAAACCAATTCGTTTCAATCAAGAATATTAGAAAATATCACTTAATTAATTCTAGTATAAATCAAATTATAGTACAAATCATCATCAAATTATTTATGTCAAGAAATTAAAAAATCACTCATGAATTCATTTCAGATTGGAATAATTTGTAGTATTTTTCTTTTAATAATTAATCAACCAGTTTTTGGAGAGTTGGAATCTCCAAGAAAACAGATGGAACGAGGAATTGCAGCCCAAGACGTCATTTGTAAAACAGGATTAGAATTAGTTATCAGAGCAAATGGAAATCCTGCTTGTGTAAAACAAGAAACTGCAGAAAAGATGCAAAAGACAGGCATGTTATTATCTTCGGTGAAATTTACTGATTTAGAAAGGGATCTCAAATCAGTTCCTGCATCGAACAATGAAATCAACACAGTTCCTGCATCAAGTATGTCAATAGTAAATTTTTACATAAATGATCAAGATTTGAATACTGCACATAATGGTGTAGAAGTAATATCAACTCAAGGATTGTTTGAATTTACAGTAAATGGAATTTCAATAAAAGGTCCTGATAAAATGATTGAAACAGGACCTAACACTGGTGAATTTTATATCAGATTAGAATTACCAGATACAATTAATGGAAGACCTTTAAATCAGGATGATCTTGTTTTGATCAAATACTTGGATGAGTCAGATAATGCAGGAGAGAAAAGATTTCTTGTGAAATCAGTTCCTTTAACAAAGACTTTTGCCAAAATAGAATCATCAGGAGGAGGTTCCAGAATTGGTCATGAATTTACTTTCAGAATTTATGAACCTGATGCAAATAGAGATTCTAAAGATGAAGACAAAATTCCACTCAGTTCATTTGAGTACAGAGGGGATGGAGGAATTAGAACAACTCTTGCAAATCCAAAATTTGATGCAAATTCGAGTTCATTAATTGAAACAGGACCGAACACAAGTACCTTCGAAGTAAAAATTAAGATCCCAAGAGAGATTAATGGTAAAATCATCCACATTGGCGACAAATATGAAATCAGATACATTGACAAAAGTACACCGTCGGGTACCAATGAAAAAATCATTTTCAATGGAAGAATAGGATAGATGGATCAGTTTTGTCAACGTTCAGTATAACCTAAAGATTTTATTCAAACCAACGAAGTATTGTTGTGCTAAATACAGTATACAAAGATGCCATCATCAACAGAGAAAAGATGTTATCAATTCTAAAAGGTCCAAAATTTGAGAAAATTTTACAAAAAGCTAGAGATAATTGGATAGAATTTACGCCTACAAAAGAAGAAGTTGTTACAGCAGGAATAGATTCTAGTTTCAATAATACAAAATTTCAAGGAATTGAGCTTTGGGCTACTACCGCAGTCTCAATCAAATCAGATGGAGAAATCTTAGTAGATTTACATAAATCAGGACTAGGCTCAGCAGATGACATTTCAAGTATTGCAAGCAAAATGGAGATTGATGCATGTGAAGAAACAATAGAACAAGTGGATATGGTATTGATGGATGGTTCATTGCATTCTCAACTAATGACAAGACAAGCAAACTTGGGATCACAAATTGTCAAAATAATGAAAAAGAAAAACAATGTAATTTTCATTGCAAAGACATCAAATACAAAAAAACAATTTGAAAGTCTAGGATCTCTAGCAGGAGATATTTTTTATTATAATCACGTAACTAATTCTTCAGGATTTAGTAAAATATTTGTAGAAAAAAAATATGGTGGAGACAAAATCATATCTTCTACATTCGTAAGATTAAGTGATTCAACTCCAATTATTAAACTAGAATTTCTAGGAGAACAGCATAATGAAAACGAAATTAAATCAGTAATGAATAAACTATTCAAAACAAGTGTTGGGGGTTATCCATATGCACTCAAGCTTGCACACAACAACTGTAAAATATCCGATAAAGAACTTGCAAAAATGGTCAGCTTGTTAGGATTAAGTAATGAAATTGGCTCTAGAGAGGTTTTAGGTTGAGTTTAGGTTTTGTAATAGGGGAATCAAAACCCACATTTGTCACTGCAATTACGTCTAGGGCTCTATCAGTAGGAGAATATATCAAAATAAGTTCAGATGAAGGGGAAATACTAGGATTAGTTGAACGTTCTTCTGTTTCAAGTGCAGCATTTACAGATGTAAGAAATTTCGATGAAGCTGTAGAAAGTACGGAAATTGCAGAACTTAACAAAAGAGACAAAACATTTACTGCACATATTGGGATTTTAGGATTTTTAGAAAATTTGAGAAAAGGACAGTCAATAATTCCTGCAATCCCACCTATTCCAGGCACAGAAATTACTCCTCCAAGTAGACAAGATCTAGAAGAAATTTTTAGTCCAAAAAAAGACGGTTGGGTAAAAATAGGAAATCTTTTACGAAACAAAACAATAGATGCAAAAATAAATTTGGACAAGATAGTTTCAAGACATTTAGGAATTTTAGCAATGACGGGCATGGGTAAAAGTAATCTAGTTTCACTTGTTACAAAACAAATTTCAAAATTAAAAGGAACTGTAATAATTTTTGATTATCACAATGACTATACCACGTTAAACATTCCAAGAATAAACGTAGTAGACGCTAAAATTAATCCAAGACTGTTAGATGCAGACCAACTTTCAGAAGTCTTAGAAATCAGAGATGGTGCAAATGTTCAACAACGTGTTTTAAGAATGGCATTTACAAAACAAGTTAAAGAATCAAAAGAGTTTTGGAATAAATTAGAAAACGAAGTTGATTTTATTGTAAACTCTGAAGATAAAAAGCTAAAAGAGATAAGAACTTCAGCATACAGAGTACAAGATATAATCGAAGAAGCACAAAGAAGATATGAAGATATTTTGGATCCAGACATGGGAGATCCGATATCTTTTATCAAGGAAGGAAGAACAAACATTCTCAATATTTCTGAACTATCAGAAAAACAAGCAAACGTTGCTGTGGCATTTTATTTGCAACAGCTGCTAAAAGATAGAAAAGATGCGAGCATTGCAAAACATGGAAAAACAAAAAGAGAAAGAAATTTCCGTTTCAATTCACCAATTTTTGTAATCATTGAAGAAGCTCACGTCTTTATTCCAAAAGATCATGATACAAGTACAAAATATTGGGCCGCAAAAATTGCAAGAGAGGGTAGAAAATTTGGATTGGGCCTAGGCATAGTATCCCAAAGACCACGAAGTGTAGATTTGAATGTGTTGAGCCAAATGGGTTCATTTGCAATAATGAAGATAATCCAAGAAGATGACCAGCGTCAAATCGCCTCAGCCACGGAATCTACGAGTAGAGAATTGATTGCCCAGTTAACGTCTCTGAATGTAGGAGATTCAGTACTTGTGGGTCAATGGACAAATTTACCATCACTTGTTCATGTTGAAGAGGTTAAAGAGAAAATAATGGGAGCAGACCAAAGCGCAGTTAATGCTTGGGCAAATGCAGATAGAATGAAAGAAGTTGCAGTGGAATCAACACAAGGACTTGTACAAAAAGATTTGTTGTTAGACTAATGTTATTTTCTCATATTTCAGACACACATTTAGGATTAGTTCAGTATGGTTCAGAAGAGCGTGCACAAGATGTCTACGATGCATTTAATCAATCAATCAACACATCAATCAAAGATCATGTAGATTTTGTAATCTTTGCAGGAGATATTTTTCATGTTCCAAATCCAAATGGAACAGCAATTGTTCAAATGGCAAATGGACTAAAAAGATTAAAAGAAAATAACATTGATTCTTTCTTTATTTTAGGAGAGCATGACATTAGTAGAATTAGAACCACGCCAATTCCATATGTATATCATAATTTAGAATTTTCAAAATACATAGGTCAAGGAAAACCAATTGAGTATAACGGAATTCTGCTTGCCGGGTTTGATAAAATAAGGAAATCAGAGATTCCAAAATATGAAGAAAAATTTGCAGAGATTAATAAAGTTGCAGAAAACTTTTCTGGACACAAAATTTTGGTGTTGCATCAAGGAATTACTGAATTTAATAAATTTGCAGGAGAAATACAATCAACAGACCTTCCAAAAAATTTCACATACTATGCAATGGGACATCTTCACGATAAAGACATTAAACAATTCAATCATCTGAATGGTCCAATTGCATATCCAGGTTCAATTGAATTAACAACAAGTGAAGGAATTAAAGAAACAAAGAAAGGATTTTTTGAAGTAGATATTTCAGGAAAAGAAGCAAAGCCAAACTGGATTGAGCTTGATACAAGACCGCAATTTTCATTTAAAACAAAATATCAAGAATTATCTAAAACAATAGATGAGATTTCTGAAAAAATAACAGGTTTTGTAAAAAAGCCAATGATAGAGATAAACATCCAAGGAGAGAATATAGAAACAGACCACATTCAGGCACAAATTACTAGATTGAATTCAATGGTTTTGAGATGCTTTTGGAGAATCAGTACAAAAAAGACATCAGATTCATCAGTATTTCTAGATAGACCAAACATCATAGATGATGAGATGTTTAGATTATCAGTTGACATATTAGGTTCAGAACAAGCTGCTAGTTTTGCTATCAAAGAACTTCTTCCAGTGTTATCATCAGGAGAAATTAAAGAGGCATCAGAGATAATCATTGAAAATTTTAAGAAATTTAAAAAGGAGAAAAAACAATGATCACATCAATTGAATTAGGGGACTTTTTATCACACTCTAATACAAATTTAGATTTTGATAACGGAGTAACAGTTTTTGTTGGAGATAACGGGGCTGGAAAATCAAGCATTATAGACGCAATTACTTTTGCGTTGTTTGGACAACATGCAAGAAAATCAAACAAAGGACTCATCAAACGAGGTTTCAATCAAGGATTTGCCAAAGTGAATTTTTCAGTCAATGGCAAGAATTACGAAGCTGTTAGAAAAATTGATAGTAAAGGAACACTTTCAGCAACATTTTCAGAAATCATAGGAGATTCAAGGGTCGAGATAGCAGCAGGTGAAAGAAAACAATTCGGAGAATCAATGACACATGAGGTTGAAAATGTAATCGGTCTTGATTTTGAAAAATTAAAAATTGCATCAATTGTTCAACAAGGAGAATTAAATTCAATAATAAATGCAAAGCCAAAAGAATTCAAAGAATTGCTCAATGCAATAATAGGAATTGATAAGTTAGATGTTGCTTCTGAATCAATGAAAACGGTAAATAAAGAATTTCGTCAAAATATTAGAGAAAAAATAGGATACGATGATACACATATTGAGATATTATCTAGAGATTTGGAAACATATCAAAAAGAAATTGAAGAAGCCACTCCACACAAAAATCAATTACAAACAAAACAAGAAGAATTGCAAAATGAAGTTGAAGACTTGAGAAAAAAGGTAGAAACAGATGCTCCAAAAATTGATAAGACCAATCAATTAGAATTAAGAAAAAAAGAACTCATTAAATATGCAAAAGAGGCAATTCATGAAATTCAGCGTGAAATTAGCGAAAATGAACGTAAAATACGTGATTGTGAGGGATGTTTTGAACATGCAAGCCTAAAAGAAGATCTAGAATCAAAAATTCAAAAAGTAGAACAAGCTGTAGATGACACATTAAATAAAATTCAAGAGATAAAAAGTCAAACAGCATCACTAAAAGAAAAGCGATTACTTGCATCAAAACTCCAGTTAAAAGATAACAAATGTCCAGTTTGTGATTCAAGTGTAGAAAAACTAAACCCACTATTCCAAGAAGAGCATCTAAAACAAGAATTAACATCATTGCAAGAACAAATAATATCAAAAGAAAAAGAACATCAGACATATAATAAAAAAAGAAGCGAATTTTTGGAAAAATTACAATCTGCAAGAGATGCACAAGCAACACTTAGAGCACATTCTATTAACTCAAAACAAGAATTAGAAAAAATTCAAGAGTATGTTAAAACAAAAAAACAAAACATAGAAAAAATCCCCATCACTAGCAGTACAAACCTGCTTGAAATATCACAAATTGATTCTCATGCAAAAACAATTTTTGACAACATTTCTAAATTAGAATTGGAAATTAAAGGATTTGATGAACAAGAATTTTTGAATCTAAAAAAAGAAGTTAATCAAAAACAAATAGAACTTTCACAGATGGATCAACAAATAGGGGCAATTTTAGAAAAAATATCCAAGAGTGATGAACAAATAAAAATCATTAAAAATGCAATTTCAGAATTGAGTGTTGTTAAAGAATACGTAAGTAATTTGAATGAAATTCAAAATAATATTTTTAGCAGAGATGGTCCTGTAGCTACCAGTCTAAGATCATGGGCATTAAATGCAGTTTCTGCAAAGGCTTCAGAATACCTTGCACTACTAAACACAAAAATTCAGAGAATCCAACTTACAGAAAAAGCCAGAGATATTTCAATTATTTGTAATTCAAAAATAGAGGAATTAGATTTGGAATCACTTAGTGGTGGAGAGAAAGTCAGCGTAGCGTTAGCCTTGAGATTAGGAATGGCAAGTCTTTTGGGGGCATCGAATCTGAATTTGATGATATTGGATGAGCCTACAACGCATCTTGATGCAGAAAGAAAAAAATCCCTCGTAGGGGTTTTATCTCAGTTATCTAATATTTCTAATTCAGAAGCACCAATGCAGTTTTTGATAATTACACATGATACAGAAATATTTGAAGATTCAACAGTCGAACAAATTTACAAATTTGAATCATCAGAACAAGGAAGTAGAGTTAGCGCACTTTAATTTACAATAACTTTACCAGTCATCCAAGGATGGACCATGCAAAAATAATCATAAGTTCCCGCTTTATCAAATGTAAATTCAAAAGTGTCACCAGACATAAACAAACTTGAATCAAAGACGCCAGTAGGTCCTGCATTTACACTTCCACTAGTAACAGTATGTGCAGCAGAGTCATCATTACTCCAAGTAACAGTAGTGCCCAAAGTTACACTAATCTCATTAGGCAGAAAACATTCATTGTTTTCTTCACATCCAGGAGTAGCAGCACCAGGGGGAATTGAAACTAGTGCAGTAAATGTAGGTTCAGCAATTGATTCAGGTTCTGATGTTGGTTCAGGTGTTGGTTCAGGTGTTGGTTCAGGTTCTTCAATGATGGTCATTTCTTCAACGTCATTTACAATAACTTCGCCAGCCATCCAAGGATGGACCATGCAAAAATAATCATAAGTTCCCGCTTTATCAAATGTAAATTCAAAAGAAGCTCCGGTCATAAACAATCCTGAATCAAACATTCCATCATGTCCATCAGAAATATTTCCACTTGTTACAGTATGAGCTGCACTATCAGGATTATTCCACAATACAGTATCACCTACAGAAATAGTAATTGGAGTAGGTATGAAACATTCGTTTGTTTCATCACATCCAGGAGTTCCAGAGCCTTCAGCAATATTTACAGTATGAGTTCCAGATGACATTTGCAAAGAAAGTTCAGGTGCAGGTTCTGGCACAACAGTCATCGTAGTCACTATTCCTTTAGGTTCAGTGATATCATCACCATGTCCCAATCCTTGGATTACAACTTTAATTTCTACTGGAGATGCACTTAACACATCTGTTTCATGTACTGGATGTTTTCCAGGATGTCTATGCGATGCAATATCAGATAAAATTTCTGTCTCATCCTGCATGGCAGTTATATCATAATTTACATGGTCTACAATGTTTCCATCATCATCTCTGAACTCAACTTCAACAAGTAACACATCACCTACAATTGCAGTTTTGGGCATGATATGAGAATTGACAGAGATTTCTTTATCAGGTTCTGATTCAAGAACACACTCACCTACATTATTTAATTTTACATCTGCAGCATTCAACATACACATATTTCCGTATGTTTTACCATCGACACCACATACAGGATCCCATTCCATAGTACAAACAGTTGCTTTTTCTTCAACATCAACTACTCGGGGTTCAATAATAGTAGAAGGATCAGAGACAATAAATCCCAAAGATATTGCAACTAGAACACCAACTGCAGTTATAATCCCATACTCTAAATTCACATCATCCACCTGTTAACTTTGCAAATTGTTCGTTCTTACTTAACTTTTCCATAAATTCAATATTAGATAATGCCACAACTGCAGATTCTACAACTGGTTTATCTGGATCATTTAGTGCTTTTTGTAAAGTTTCTTTTGCTTCTTTATTTCCAACAACTCCCAAAGCTATTGCAGCCTCATGTCTAACAAACATACTAGGATCATGCAATGTGGCATCAGTTAGAGGAGGAATAGCACTAGAATAACTCATCTGACCCAATGCAAATGCTGCTTCATGCCGAACCAATTCATTTTCATCATTTTTTAAAACTTTAGCAATATACTGAACTTTGTCTTCTCCACCAAAATCAACCAAAATACAAGCTACCCTTGTTCTAACCACATAATCAGGATGATCCAATAAAGATACAAAATATTCAGTATCTTTTTGTTCGTATTTTTCCTCCATTTCAGCAAAGAGTGCCAATCTATCATCTGTTACGGCTTGCAATTTGTTTTGAGACTTTTTGTGTCCTATATTAGGTTACTTGAGAAAAATCCACTAATAGAAAAAAGATCAATTCAGATGCACAGCAGAATTTTTAAAATTCTTGATTCAATACAAAGGAATTAGAAATTCTTTTCTTCTGGATAGTTGTTTTGTACGTTTTTGCCTTTTTCTTCCTATCAGCATTTCTCCCATCATTTAGAACATCAGTAATTGTTTTCATCAAGACCATACGATTCATAGGTTTTGGCAGATAGCTAAAAGCACCCAATTTCATTAGTCGATTAATACTATCTTGATCACCTACATATGCAGAAGTAATCACAACTCGGGTATTAGCATCATCGTTTTGAATAGCCCGTAGGACTCTATCTCCTTCTAATTTTGGCATTTTCATGTCTAGTAAAATAACATCTGGCTTGTACTGCAGATACATCTTGAGACCTTCTAGTCCATCCTTTGCTTCAAGAACACGGACAAACTTTACAGTTCTCTTTAAAACATCTCTGAAAAAGACTCTGAATGCTTCAGAATCATCCACTACCAATACAATAGGAAATTTCCTCACAAAAACAGTCCACAAATAACTGATTTATCGGATTGTATGTTTAAAAAGAGCAGATAGGCTCGAGTAAATTTAGGCTTTGCAGTTAGTATTTAATGGAAATAATTCTAGAATGACTTGTGAGCGCAGAAATAGGTAAAAAAGTACCAAATTTTGGAGTTTCAGAGTGGGTACAGGGTGCTCCAACAAATTTTGAACAAGAAAAAGATCACATTGTATTATTAGAAGTATTTCAAGTGAATTGCCCAGGATGCTTCATGAATGCACTTCCTGAAGCAATCAATATTTATGAAAAATACAAAGATGAAGGGGTTAGAGTATTAGGTCTTGCAACAGCTTTTGAAGATTTTGATAAAAATACATTAGATAATTTGAAAATGCTTGCAGAAACTGGAGAGGTAATCGGAGAGACCAAAGATGCGCTATCAACATATGGTAAATTAAAAGATGAAAACAAGTTATCATATAAAATTCCATTTCCATTAGGAATGGATAACCTAACAAAGACTTCAGGGGAAATTAGTCAAGAAAAAATTATGCAGTTCATATATCCACAAATTCCAGAATTTGATTCACAGCCTGAAGATTACAGAAACCAGATAATTCAAAGAGTGAAAGACTATATGAAATCAAAAGAATATTCAGCTGAAACATTTGAAAAATTTGCATTACAAGGAACGCCATCAACAATTTTAGTGGACAGAAAAGGCATTCTCAGAGATGTGTCGTTTGGACAGACAGGTCATATCGAATCAATGATTCAGAAATTATTGGCTGAAGATTAAATCAACGTATTAAAACAAGTGCAATAGATAGAGCAACTACCATAACAAAGCCACCAATTAAAGCAATTTTTGGATTATCCATTAAATCAATCAGTCTTGATTTTTGTAATATAGTTTGATTACCTCATCAACTACCACATTAGTGTCAGAATCTTTTTCAGCACTGACTAAAAGTAAATGGTCATCACCTAGATAAAATGAGAATCGTTTAACTTTATCATATTCACCTAGCGTGTATTTTGTCATTCCAAGCCATTTTGACATATCTTTTCTTGCTTTCCAATCCATTATCGAAAGATTAACCAATTCGTTTTCAGCATGTTTAGAAAGTAAGTTTTCAACACCGTCTCGTATTCCTCCTGCAACACGAACCGCCCATTCATCATAAACTGTGGCAAAGCGAATTTTAGGATCAGCAGACAGAATTTGTGAGCAAAATTTTTCATAATCCATTGATATTTCAAATAAATCAAATTATTAGAATCTTATGTATTTCATGAGATAAAATCTAGTAACAAAGTCAAAAATTAAATCATTATTTTCTTTTCTTAATTTTCGTTATTACAAAAATTGCAATTACAATTGGGATTCCAATCAAGACCGACCATACAGTTGTATCAGGCATTGTTTCTTCTTTTTGTAATGGAATTGATTTTTCCGGAGTAATTTCTTCAATTTCTGTTAAACCATCAAGATAAGAGGTTCCAAAGATATCTAATTTGTTGTTTCCAGAACCGGTAAAATTTAGAGTTACAAAAGTAATTTTTTCGTTAGAATTAATCTTTGGAAAAAACTCTTGATCATTTAGATAAAAAGTGAAATTTCCTCCCAAAAGACTTTGAGGGATAAGAATTTCGCCCAAGTTATTCTCCAATCCACTGTTTAGGTACAGTGATAATCGTTTTGAATTCTTGTCAAAATCAAAATCACTAATATCAAAATTCGAGGTAACTTCAATTTCAAAATCATGTCCTCCTGTTTGAACATCCAGTCGATTTACTAACCCTGTTGCATCAGATAGTAGTTGACCATAAACAGGAAACATTACAAATAACAATATGAGTGGAATTAAAAATACTATTTTCAATTTATGCTGTTTGAGATATTCGTTTGTTTAATTCTTTATCTTGTGCAATTCTTGGATGTTCAGGGTCTGCCAAGATTACTTCAAACCAATAGTGTTTTCCATCCTTGTAGATAAAATAAGAACCTAAAAGTTTCATGTTTGGGTATCTCTCAAGAACTCTTCTGTCTGCAACTGTTTTCATGTTGTCATCTGCTTTGATTCTAGTAACACCAAGATGTTTGGGCCTTCTGCCGCCAGTAGGTCTTTGTTTTCTCATACCTCCAGTTCCAACCCTCATTCTAACAACAATGATACCTTGTTTTGCTTTGTATCCTAGTCTTCTAGCTCTCTCTAATCTGCTAGGCTTGTCAATTCGGACTAGAGCATTTTGCTTACGCCATCCAATTACGCGTTCACGTAGTTCTGGAGCATTTTCTTTCCAAAGTCTGATCCATACTTTGTCTTGATGACTAGGCATATCGGGCATAGTAAAATCCCCTTTAATAACTGTAAAATCGTCATTCTACTCCCTTTAACTAGAATAGTTACGCATATTCTCTCATGGTTACAGCATACCAAAAATTCTCAGAAGCCATTAGAGAAAAGGCTACCAAGAAAACCTATGAGATTTACCTAAAGCAATTCCTAGATTATGCTCATGAAGACTATGAAAGTCTGGCAAAGTTATCACAATCACAGATTGAAGAGTTGGTTTTCAATTACGTGATTCATCTCAAAGATCTAACTGAGAGAACTGGAAAGCCAAGTCCTAACTCATACAACACAATGACTTCTCCAATCAAATTATTTTTAGAGATGAATGATATTTTGCTTAATTGGACAAAGATCAAGAGATTATTTCCAGCCAAAGTTCCAGTTTCTAATCAATTACCATATACTGATAATGATATAAGAGAACTTTTAGCTGCAACAACTAGTGTAAGAAATAAAGCATTCATTCATTTTCTCGCTGCAACAGGTTGTAGAGTTGGCGCTATTCCAGAATTAACTATTGAAGATGTAAAACCAATCGACAATGGTGCAATAGTTACAGTTTACAAAGATACAACTGAAGAATACAGAACATGTTTGACCCCAGAAGCTTTCTATCATTTGAAAAAATATCTTTCTCAGAGAATCAATACAAATTCAGATGCGTCATTGTTTACTACAAAAAATAATGTTGATCCTTTAAGTTTGGATGCAGCTGGAGATGTAATTAGACACATTAGAAAACAAGCAAAATTAACAATTGATCATGGTAGAAAATCAACTAAAGGTAAATCACAAAATCATGCATTTAGAAAACGATTCTCATTATGTTTAGCAAATGCAGACATTCAATCAAAATTCATTGAATACATGATGGGTCATTATGAGAAACAAGACAAGTATTACTTCAAACCAAGTGATGAAGATTTATGGTTTCAATACAAAAAAGCACTCAAGATTCTAACTTTAGATAAATCTGAGGCTATGAAACAGGAACTAGAACAAAAGAAAGTAATCATTGATGACTATGAAAAGAGGTTACAAGAAAAAGTAACAGAAATTGAAAATAGATACGAGGGAGTGATAGAAGCATTAGAAGTTGAAGTATGGGTTGCTAAAATGAAAAAATACTTTTTGGATCAACTCGAAGGTAGAGGACATGTCCATACAACCAAAAAATACATTTCAGAAATGAGAGAGTTTGTAGATGCACCAACCGCATCAGAAGCACTGAAAGTATTTGGAGGAGATAGCGAAGTGGTAAAAATCATGAGGAATTGGGAAAAATTAGCTTCTGAAAAAAAGAAAAATCAAGTGTAGGTTCTAATCATCAATAATTGTCACTGTAGGACTCTTTAGTTCTGATGGTTCTTCTTGAAGTTGTATATCATCTTCACATGCATCACAATATTGTTTGATTAAACCACGCATGATTTCACTCTTTGAGAGACCCTCATCATTGCAAAATTCTTGAAATCTCTCATATTCAGAATCATCAAGTTTTGTTCCGACTACCTTCATACAGTAACTTAGAAAATCAGCATTAAAACAACTCAGTTAATCAGGTTTACAAAAATTAACGGAGTTAACTTGGTTAACGGTATATTTGCACGCCAATTTGTGTTTTCAACATAGTGACTTTAGTTACTAGTCGCAAAACCAACAGTTAGTATATTCTGGTGCTAATAACATTGTTTTCAAGTTCAAATACAAATTTTGAATTAGAAACAGGTTCATGGTTGTCGGGAACGTAGAAGATTTGTGCCAGTTTTCAACAGATTTCAAATTAACAAGAAACTTCATTCCATACCATAAATTTGACCTTAAAACAAGATTTTAGTTAATTTGAGTGAGATTGTTAGGATAGAGGCGTAATCATTACCATTCCTGCATTATTTGGAACAAAGGTGATCATAGCAATTTTTTCCCCTAGAACATTATTTTTTGCATCTAACTGACTTGGGATTTGACCATTAACTGTCACTACCATTTTTGGTGTAACAAATTCATTTGGAATGTACAATGTCACGTATTGAGGTCTGTCAATTTGGAAAGTAATTATGCCAACTATGGGATTAAATTCAAAGTCAGAAATTATTGCAGGGCTTCTAATGTCAATAATTTTGGAACTTCCCTCAATGAATTGTGGTTGATATTTTTCTCTTTTTTCTTGTGTAAGAGGGGTTTTTTCATATTTTTCAGAGTCTTCAATCTCTAGTTTTAATCCATCTAAACAAAACTTTCTAGCATCTTCATTGTCAATTAATTCACATGATTTTTCTCCTTCATCAAAATCATGATTGGTAAAAAATGCCAAAGTTGTTCCAATAGACATACTGCATTCTTGAAAATCCATACTATCTAGTTCAGAGGGAATACACAAGTTGGATATTGTATCCTTTGAAATTCCTTGCCTTGTTAGCATGTTATCAGTATATTGCATCATTACTCCTTTCATACATAATCTGTTTTGATAAAATGACATGTCATGGCATAATTCAACTGAGGAGTTCACATCATCACCAAAATAATGGACTAACCCATGACCTAATCCGTGAATACAGTCCTGATAGTTTGATGAACCTATCAATTCATCGCAAATGGTATCGTAATCAGATGGAAAAGATTGGTTTGATTCTCCAACATCATGAAAGTATGATGCTAAAACTCCGTGGAAATATCCTCCTCTGCACATAGAGCCATCCATTCCCATCAAGTTTGCGATTACATTTTGATTCTCCTCAAATGAAACATGTCCTATTTCATGAGAAACAAAGTGACAGTCATCTATTGCACCAATCTTGGATAGTACAATGGATAATTCCAAAGCATCAGAATTATTTTCCTCGTTTTCAGTTACTTTGCCAAAAAATTGTGAATAACACAATAAACGTGATGTGCCATCCTCCATTATTGCACAATCCTGAATGCTTTGCAGATATTTTCTAGTCATATCCTCAGAAGTTAATGTGGGATCCTTGTCGTTTACATCGATAATTCCATCATTGTCATCATCAGGATCTTGTGTATCTCCAATTCCATCAAAGTCAAAATCTGCCCATTCTGTAGGGTCGGTATCAAAGGCATCTATTGCATCTACAATCTTGTCGTTATCATCATCAATGTCTGCATTGTTACCTGTACCATCATTATCAGAATCTATTGACTCTGTAGGGTCGGTATCAAAGGCATCTATTGTATCTACAATCTTGTCGTTATCATCATCTGGATCACAATCATTACCTATTTTGTCCCCGTCAAAATCTGACTGAGTAGGATTCATGATATTAGGACAATTATCAAAGGAATCTACAACTCCGTCTTTATCCACATCTGCAAAGGATGCAATTCCAGACCATGAAATAAAGGAAACAGTGAGTGTAATTCCTAACGCAACTAGTAAAAATTTTATCTTTTTTTCAATCATTTTTTAACATCCCTTTGATGTAGAAAGTATTACAAATCATATTTTATCTAGTGCCATCATTATTCCATAAATTAATGCTTGTGGGCGCGGAGGACATCCAGGTATAAACACATCCACAGGAACAATGCTGTCAATGCCACCTGTAGTTGCATAATTTTTTCCAAACATCCCACCACTGCATGCACATGCACCAACTGCGATAACCATCTTAGGTTCTGGTGTTGCATCATATGCAATTTTCAATGCTTTTTCCATATTTTTTGATGCAGGACCAGTAACCAGGAGAATATCAGCATGTCTTGGCGAAGCCACAAAATGTATTCCAAATTGTGCAATATCATAAATGGGATTGTTCAACGCAGAAATCTCTATTTCACATCCATTACATGAACCTGCATCAATTTCTCTAATTGCCAAAGATCTTCCAAATGTTTTGTCAATTTTATTTTTCAAATCTTTGCCTAATTCATCAAATGTTTTTCCAAATGGAACAGAATCTGAAAATGTTTGAAGGAGTTCGTTTTTTCTTTTCTTTGCAGTATCAAAATTATTAGAAATTTTAATCAGTTCTGGTAGCTCTTGTTGACAATCTCCACAAAAAATACATTTTCCCGTATCTAAAGAAATAGAATTATCGTTATTCTTGTAAGAGATAGCACTCGTAGGGCAAATCTTCTCCAAATTCTTTCCAATTTGATCATTTAGTACAAAATCTTTGTCAGGTTCAAGAGTAATCTTTCCTCTAAACTTTTCCGAGATATCTTTATTTGATTTTAGTATTTCATCAATAGTTACAGTGTCCCATGATGAGACATCATTTTTTTTCATTTTATTTTGATTATTTTTACTCATAAGTCATTCCCCGAATAAGAAAAATCAAAACTCTTGTTAATCACTGGAAAATCAGGAACTATGTTATTTAGAACTGCATGTTCTATAATGGGCCAGTTTGCAAAGGAAGCTGTTCTGATTTTGTACCTAAAAATTGAATTATCATCTCCAATCAGTACCCAATGCAAAGTTTCGCCCCTATGAGATTCAGCATATCCCAAGCCTGAAGAAAATGGAGTTATCTTCGATTTGAGAGGTATATGGATTTCTCCATTTTCAAAAGTAGATATTGAATCTATAAGTTTTTTTGAATATCTTAATTCGTTTACCCTACTTGTAAATCTAGACAATACATCTCCTACGCGTTTTTGTAATTCTATTTGTTGTTCCATATTTTCTCTAGAAGTTTGTTCAAAATTGATTGACGAGTAATATCCATAAGGATGAATCTTTCTAGTATCAGTTTGAATTCCTGTACAGATAGAAGCAATTCCAACAATGCCTAAATCATTTACTGTTTGCTTTTTAATAATTCCCGTATTTCTTAATCTGTCAATTACTGAGGAATTTGATAGAGAATGTTTTAGAATTTTTTCAAAATTTTGAAAAATATGATCCAGTATTGATTGGATTTCAGGCAATGACGAATCAGGCAGATCTATTTTGACACCTCCAACTTGATTAACTCCAAATAACAATCTGCTTCCGGATAATTTTTCATTTAATTGCATCATGTATTCTTTTAAGATGTTTAATCTTGAAGCACCAAATGAAAATCCAATATCAGTTAAAATTCCACTTAAAGTTCCAAAATGGTTATAGATTCTTTCGAGCTCTGCAAACACTAGTCGTATTTGTTTTGCTTTTTCTGATATTTCTAATCCTGAAATTTTTTCTATGGCCTGACAAAAGGCCACAGAGTTTGCAACACATTCATCTCCTGAAACTCGTTCAGATAAAAATACAGCATCATCAATAGACATCTTTTCTGCAATTTTTTCTATTCCTTTGTGGGCATATCCCAAACGTGTCTCCATATTCACAATAGTTTCTCCAAGAACACTGAATCTAAAATGGCCGGGTTCAATCACTCCTGCATGTATAGGACCCACAGGAATTTCACAAATTCCTTCTCCAGTAATAGGAGTAAATTCAAACTTCCTGTGAGTATAATTTAACTCAGTGTTTGCATCAAAGTCTTTTCGTAAAGGAAAGACATTTTCTGGACGATCATGTAAAATCAAGGATTTGAGATTTGGAACTTCTTGTGTTTGGATTCCAAACATGTCATTGATTTCTCTCTCATATTTTGTTGAAGATGGGAACACATCAGATAAGCTAGGAAAATAAGCATGTTTTTTATCAACAGACAAGATTACAAATAAGAAAATATCATCAACATCTGAGCCTAACAAATATCTTATACTAAAGGTATGATTTGTTTTACGTTCATCACAATAGATAATTGTTAATAATCTCAGATGCATCTCAGATTTCAAGAACAGACAAAATTCTGTTAATTGTAATGAATCCTCTAATTCAACATGTATTTCATTATTATTTTTTGCATACTTTTTGAGATTATATTTGAGCTGTTCTATCTTAGACAAATAACGTTCTATGATTTTATTACTCAAAAATAATCTCCACCAAGATACAATATGTTACAATCAATTGTTTAGATCACCCATTAGCAAAATTTGTGAAGAATCATCAATCAAGGTTTGTAATGGTTCTGGAACATACACACCCATAATAAAAATTATTGAAACCAAAATAACCATAGGGATTATTGAAAGTTTACCCAAGTCTCCTTTGCTCATATTTTGTTGAGGAGATCCAAATATCATTTTTATCAAATGTTTTCCAAAACCTGCAAAAATTATTACTAGGAATAAAATTACAAGTGTACTTGCAAGAAAGTTTCCTGATTCAAATCCTGAACTTAATACTAAAAATTCACTCATGAAAATGTTAAATGGCGGCATTCCAATTATTGCCAATCCTCCAATTAAAAATGCAAACCCAGTTATCGGCATTGTTCTAATTATTCCACTTGTCTTTAAAATCGACTTTGTTTCATATTTTTGAGAAACCGATCCGCTAGCAAAAAACAATAAGGATTTTGCAACTGCATGATTAATTATGTGCAATAGTGCTCCAAAAATTCCAATCACACTTCCAAAACCTATAGCTACAGATATTATTCCCATATGTTCTACACTTGAAAAAGCTAACATACGTTTCATATCTTTCTGAAAATATATCGATGCAGCAGCTATTCCTATTGATATTACTCCTAAAATTATCAGAAGAGTGTTTGAGAAAGTAACTCCAATAGAATTACTGGTAATAACATGAAATCGCAATATTCCATAAAAGGCACAATTTAACAAAACGCCTGACAAAAGAGCACTGATCGGAGAGGGAGCTTCACTATGAGCATCAGGTAACCACGTATGCATAGGTGCCAAACCGGCCTTTGTGCCAAACCCCACAATTATGAAAATAAATGCCAATTTTACAAGATTAGCATCAAAATAAGGAGCATTTTCTACCAAATTTGTCCAATTCATTCCTAGTTCGGATTCTGCTGAATTAGCATCAATAGTATTTACATAATAAAAGAAAACAGTTCCAAATAATGCTAAGGACAATCCTACAGTTGCAATAAGCAAATATTTCCAAGAAGCTTCAATTGATTCTTGTTTGATGTATAACATTATTAGTAAAACAGAAACTAATGTTGTAGCTTCAATTGCAATCCACATAATTCCCATGTTATTGGATATTGGCACAAGCAACATCGTAAATAAAAACATGTTAAATCCTTGATAATATCTCACAAGTTTTTTTTCATCGATAATTAATTTTTCATATTGTTTTCCCATATAATTTACAGAATAAAGTGAAGATAGAAAACCAACAATTGAAATGGTAATAATTATTATTCCACTTAGAGAATCAACATAAAATAATCCATTGAATGCAGAGATTGTTTTGTATTCTAAGATAGAATTTACTAAAAATAATCCTTCAACTAAAATTAGAAATGACGATGATATTGTAATGATCTCAATAACTCTTTTTCTTTTAAGAAAGGTTACAAGTATACCACTTACTATGGGAGTTGCAATCAATAAAACGATCAATATAGACTCTAATGATAAAAATGACTCTGCCAACATTAATCATCCCTCAAACTTTCTAAGTTTCTAATATCCATACTGTCAAAAGTTCTACTTATTCTAAATAACAAAATACTAGAAATTATTACTCCCACAACAATGTCTGCCATCAATCCTATCTCAATAATCAATGATAATCCATGAGTCAATACAACTGCAAACAAGAATAATCCATTTTCGATGGTTAGTAGCCCCACTATTTGATTCAGCGCTTTTCTTCTACTAATAATCACAAACATTCCAATAAAAAATAATGACAATGACACAGGCAAAAATACCTGAATTATTTGATCTGATTTTATACCAAGATTTGAAGAAATAAAATAAGACATGGCAACTAATAGTGCAGATACAATTACAGACAACCTCATGCTGATATAGGGATCGACTTCAAGTTTAATCGGCGAATTTAGTTTATTTGTGACGTAAAACAGAATCTTTGGGATTACAATAGCCTTGATTCCAAATGTAAGTACTGATACTATGTAAAGTTCCCATATGTTAGTAGTAAATGCAATTAGCGCAACAATACCTGAAAGAACTATTGTTTGATATCTATATGCATGGACCCAGTCTGAAAAACCTCTTCTTACAACTAGCCCAAAAGTTGCAACTAGCAATATGACAGCAGATATGTAAAGTAGATTGATTTCTGTTGGTAAGATCAAATCATAACTCCTATAAGAAAAAGAAAACTACTCCTATCATTGGACTTGCAATTGCAATTGTAATAAGATCAGGAACTCTAAATAATCTCCATTTGGCAATACGTATTTCAATAAATGCAACTAGAATACTTAAAAATATAATTTTTGTAATAGTAGAAAATACTCCAAAGCTAATCTGTAAAAATGAAAAATCATCTGCAATTCCCCAGGGAATAAAAATATTTACAAATAACGTAAGGAAAATAATCTGCTTAATAGCTTGAGACCATTCTATTAGTGCTAAACTTTTTCCAGAATATTCAAGTATAGTTGCTTCATGAATCATTGTTAATTCTAAATGAGTAGATGGATTATCAAATGGAAGTCGTCCTGTTTCAGCTAACAATATAATAAAAAATGCAATTAATGCAAACACAATTCCTGGTGCTGTAAGAAACGAATTTTCGTTTGCAGATGAAACAATCGTACTGATATTTGTTCCTCCATAAAATATTGCAACAACAAAAATTGTTATGAACAATGCAGGTTCTACAAGTACAGAAAACATCATTTCTCTACTACTTCCCAATCCTCCAAAGGAACTTGCCACATCTAGTCCTGCAAGCATTGTAAAAAATTTCCCTAGGCCAAACAGACCAAGAACTAACAAAATATCCCCTATTACTCCAAAAGGAGAATATACAATAGATACTGGAATGAAAAATGCAGCAGACACAGTAGTTACAAAGTTTATCCAAGGAGTGAATCTAAAAATCCATGAACTTTGATCAGACACTATTTCATCTTTTTTTAGTAATTTTAGAATATCAAAATAGGGCTGAAGGATAGGAGAACCTATTCTTTTTTGAGATTTGGCCTTTGTTTTTCTCATGATTCCTACAATTAAAGGTGAAATACCTACAAGAATCAAAACTTGGGATATGCCAAAAACCAATTCGGGAATAGAAAATTCATTCAATGATTCCAGCCCCCACAGCCAATAGAAGGGAAATCAATGCGATCATCATATACAAAATATATGCATTGACTTTTCCAGTCTGAATTTTTCGAATTTTGTCTAAAACAAATAAACTAACAGAAGTAATTGATTCATAGAATTCTTCAAAAATGTTTCTTGTAGTAGAATTCACATTGATTGATTTTTTAAGATATTGATTTTGGTTTGAATTAAATTCAACAGTTATTTTATTTTCTGGTTTATAGAAAGTAGAAAAAATTCTACGTATTGGTTCTGCTAATGATGTTGCAGTATATTGTGTTCTTTCTGATAAACTGCCAAATCCACAATCCCATGTGCCTAGTTTTTTTGTACTAGTTTTACCTCCCATAATTCTAACAAAGGCAAAAATGGCCACAAAGACTGATAGAAAAATTATCAATACAGCAGGTATCATTAAACTTGCAAAATTGTTTCCATCAACATTGATAATTGAAATTGATTCAAATGGACTTAATGGAGTAGATGATAAATCAAAAGCAGTTACAATTAGGTTTATTCCAATAAAAGGCAAGATTCCCAACAAAATACATGATGCTGCAAGTATTGCTTTTCCTGC
>JBHHVV010000008.1:0-31003 GCA_046754445.1 Candidatus Nitrosopumilus sp. | reverse complement strand
AATGGAAACAGGTCAACAAAATCCACAAACAGACTATTTTCTGGCTTTATTTAATTAAAACTAGATTAAGCAACCAGAACAATCCTTAAAATATCATCTTTTTACAACTCAAGCAGATGCCAGAAAAAGATATGAAAAAAATTTGTGATACTATTGCAGGAATTAGCCCATTTATCAGATTTGTAGGCGTGATTGGCGAAAGTGGAAAACTGCTAGGATATAAAAGGAGAATGGATTTGGTACCACTTTTGAATGAAAATAATACAAAGTTTCAATTCTCACATATTGCCATGAAGACAGATCTTGAAGGATTTTTTGATAAAAATTTGGGGGAGATTGAATTTGTGTGGGAAGAAAGAAAGAAAGTACAAACCATATCATTTGCAATCAAAAAACTTAGAGTATGGATATCAATAGATAAAAAAGTGATCAGATCAGAAGTGTTACGAATTATAGATTCATGTCTTCCGATTGTAAAAAAATATTCTTGATCTTTGAAAAATTTTGAAATGTCCTTATTGTGATATTGATTTAGACTCATTAAGTATGACAGACGGATTAAAACATATCTTAGAACATAAAAAAAATCAAAAATAGGGCGACATATTCTATGAAAAACAATGACGAATCAGAGTCTATTCAAAAAATTATCGATGAGATCAGTTTTAGGAAATCAGAATCTAAAGATTACAAAATGATGAATCTAGAAAAAATCAGAATAGAATTACAAGATATCTTAAAATTTGAACAAGATTCATTTAAAAAAATAGAAGAATTTAGCAAAACACAACAAAATTCAGATTTAGAGAAGTATTTGAAAATAATTTGTAAAAATACAACAGAAAGAGAAATCACGCAAATCCAGGAAATTTATCTAAAAAAAATAGACAACAGATTTTTAAATTCAAAATAAAATTATTTGTCTTCTTCATAAAGCCAACATCGCACATATCCAGTTTTTGTTTTTAGTTTTGGAGGAACTTGTTTACACTTTTCAATTGCTAAAGGACAACGTTCTATAAATCTACATTCAGTGGGGGCTTGAAGTAAACTAGGAGGAATTCCCTTAATGTATTTTGGATTATGTCCGTTTAATGTTGGAATAGATTCCAACAGTCCTTTAGTGTAAGGATGTTTTGGGTTTTTGTAAATTTCTTCAGAAGTTCCAAATTCAACAATTTTCCCACCATACATTATTCCAATCATTTCTGCAATTTCAGACAATACCGCCAAATCATGCGTAATTAGTAGAAAAGACATGCCAGTTTTTTTGAGGGATTTGAGTAAGTTAATAATTTGGGCCTGAATAAGAACATCAAGGGCAGTAGTTGGTTCATCTGCAATTACAAATTTTGGTTTCAAAAGTAACGCCATTGCAATAACCACTCTTTGTTTCATCCCACCACTCAATTCATGAGGATATTTTTTTAACACATTTTCATCAAGGCTTACAGAATTCATGGCATCTAAAATCACTTGATTTGTATCACCATCAAAATTATGTTGTTTTAGAATTTCAAGAAATTGTTCATTTATGGTAAAAACAGGATCCAATGAATTCATTGCTCCCTGAAAAATCATAGAGATTTTTTTCCATCTAAAGTTATCATTAAAATCAGATTCATCCATATCTAAAATAGATTCACCGTCAAACAGAATAGTGCCAGTGGATTTTCCAGAAGAAAGCATTCGAATTATGGATAGGCCCAAAGTACTTTTTCCGCATGCACTTTCGCCTGCAATTCCAATTGATTTTCCATCTTCTAATTGAATATCAACATCATCAACTGCAAAAACAGGTCCGGCAGATGATGGATATTCTACAGATAATCCACGAATATCTAAAAAAACCATGTTTCTTTTTGTGTAAACTAGAATTTTTGTTTTGCACTAAGGGATATAAACAACAATGTTAGTATGAAAAAAGTCGATTCAAATGATTCTTCCAATTTGTGGCTTTGATGCAAAAAATGCTATTCTATGTCCTCAATGTGAAGGGAAAATTGAATCGGGGGAGATTAGTCAAGCAGATGTATATGCATCAATTATTCTTGCAAAAACTGCAAAATCAAATAAAGAGATCGAAAATTTTACATTGTTTTCTTGTAAGGAGTTTGATGGAAATTTTGTCTTATCCTTAGCAAAAAACGACATCATGAAAATTAGGCAAAGTAGAACCCTTTACAGACTACTCCAAGACCAATTCAAAGGAAAAATTTGGTTAGTGGAGGCAGATGAGAATGATAAGCGATTCATTGAAGATTTGTTCTTTCCAACCAAAATCCTATCTATTAATGCGGTTTGGGCACCAGGTGGAGTTCATAAGACAAAAGCAATAGTATCAGGCAAATGGACTCCTAAATTCCCCATAGATACAGAGAAGGTAGTTCAGATTGTGAAAAATGCCCGAAACCTTGACATTGAGATAGAATTTGAGGATAAAAGATAGAAAATGGTTTTTGTAAAAACACATGATATTGATGAATTAACATCAGAATTAATTGGAACACAAGTAATTCTTGGCGGATGGGTTGAAGATTTTAGAAAATTAGGAAAAATGTCATTTATCACTTTGCGGGATGTAACAGGAATTTCACAAGTCATTGTTAAAGGAGAATTAAATGATAATCTAGGAGAAATTAATCGTCAAAGTGTAGTGTCAGTTAAAGGAATCGTGCAAGAGACAAAGGCAAGAGACTTTGCTTTTGAGATAAAAGCTGAGGAAATGGAAGTTTTAGGTAAAGCAATCCACCCGTTACCAGTAGATCCGATTGGAAGGGTTGAAAGTAATATCGATACAAGATTAAATCATCGTGCATTAGATATGAGAAACCAAAAAACAGCTTCAATTTTCAAGCTTAGACATTATGTTTTACAAACATTGAGAAAAGTTTTGGCTGAGAAAAAATTCATAGAAATTACAACACCTAAAATTATTGGCAGTGCAAGTGAAGGAGGTGCGAATTTATTTTCACTAGAATATTTTGGAAAAACTGCATATTTGGCACAAAGTCCACAATTGTATAAAGAACAAATGACAATTGGTTTAGAAAGAGTCTTTGAGATTTCAAACTTTTATCGTGCAGAAAACTCCCACACAGGACGACATCTTTCAGAATTTACCAGTATAGACATAGAAGCAGCATTCATGGATTACAATGATGTTATGGATATCTTAGAATCATTAGTAATGGAAGTTTACAAATTTACTTCTGAGAATTGCAAAAAAGAACAAGAAACTATAGGCCATACAATAGAGGTGCCAAAATCACCATTTGAAAGAGTCACATACACTCAATGTATCAAAGAATTACAAAAAACTGGAGAAAAAATAGAATTCGGAGATGATCTGCTCGATTCACACCTAAGAATTATTGGAGAAAACCACCCAGGGTTTTTCTTCCTAACTGATTGGCCAATGAAACTAAAACCATTTTACATTAGAGAAAAAGATGAAGATGCCACATTATCACGCTCATTTGACTTGCAGTTTGGATATCTTGAGTTGTCTTCGGGAGGGACCAGATTACATAATCCTGAGATGTTAAAAGCAAGACTAAAAGAGCAAGATTTGGATCCAGTACAATTCCAAGATCACCTTAAAGCATTTGATTGGGGAATGCCTCCACATTCTGGTTGGGGAATGGGATTAGACAGATTGATGACTACATTGATTGGAATAGACAATGTTCGTGAGGTTGTTTTGTATCCAAGAGATCCAGATAGACTCAGCCCATAAGTCATTCAGATTTTTATTGTATTGTCAATCAGAAATACCATGATTGGAATAGAAGATGCAAAAAAAGTGATCGAAGTGATTGGCAATAATCTAATCGGAGTATCGCACGACTCTAATAGTTTTGTAAAATTACCTGATTCTTTTTGGGGGTATTTTGCAAGAGGTCATGACAAAAAAGGAACGTTTGGAGTGATAGTCACTTATTCCGAAGATGGAAAAGATGTTGATGAATTAATCTCAATGTATGAAAAATGGGCTGAGAAAAACAAAACAAAAGAATTAAAATAAATTATTTGGTTTCTTTCAATAGTTTTCTATATTCTTGGCACTCTTTACAAATGGGTTTTCCTTTGTATTTAGGATTACCATCAGAAATTTTAAGTGTACCCTCAACTAATTTACAAATACAACATTTTGCCATGTAGTTGTCACAAATAGGATTTATAAAAATTAATAATTTTTCAAAAAAGAGATAAATCTAAAGAAACAGATCTAAGGTTATGTACAAGTGTGATTTTTGTGGGTCTATTTTTGGAGATAGAATTTGCATATTATTTTGTGTAATTTGATTTGAAAACATCTGGAACATTAGAAAAGATATTACGGTAACTGCCATAATTATAGAAATAGTAAATTTGTATTTCATATCAATAATTTTTAAAGATTTTCTGTGATATTCATTGTAAATTCAGATGTAGATTTTTCTCCACCAATATCCTTAGTTTTGACACCAGATTTTACTAAATCAAAAATTGTAGATTCTAATTTTTTTCCAATTTCAATACATTTTGAATCATTGTGTTTGTTTCCCAACCAATCAAGCATCATCTTAATTGATAACAAAAAAGATGAGGGGTTTGCAATATTTTTCCCTGCAATATCAAATGCAGCTCCGTGAACTGGTTCAAAGAGTGCAAAATTATCACCTATGTTTGCAGCAGGTGCCATTCCCAATCCACCAACCACCTGAGAGGATTCATCAGATAAGATATCGCCAAATAGATTTGTAGTTACAACAACATCAAATTGTTCTGGTTGTCGAATCAAATTCATTGCGCATGCATCAACATACATTTGTTCAAATTTAATTCCAGGAAATTCCTTTGATACTTTAGCACATGCTTTGGAAAATAACCCATCTGTGACTCTCATAACATTTGATTTGTGAACACAGGTAACTTTTCTCATAGAATCACGTTGTTTTGCTGCTTCAAAGGCAAATTTTGCAATTCTAGTAGATGCTTTCTCAGAAATTATTCTCAAAGCAACTGCCGAGTCACCCAAGCTGAATTCTTTTCCAGTGTAAAGATCCTCAGTATTCTCACGAACTATCAACATGTCAATGTCATCACGTAATGCAGGCATGTTTGGATATGATTTTGCAGGACGAATATTTGCATACAAATCAAGCATTCTTCTCAATACAACAATTACGTCAGCTGCTGATTCTCCTACGGGTGCTTTCATACAGGCATCAGAGGATTTAATGGCTTCAATTGTCTCATCAGGCAATGCCTTTCCAGTTTCTGCCAATGCTTTGTCACCTGCAGATAATTTTGTTATATCAAATTTTAAATTCAATTTATCATGAATTGTCTCTAAAATAGACACTGCAGAATCAGATAACTCTGGACCAATTCCATCACCAGTAATTAATGATATTTTGTAAGTCACAACATGATCTCCAGAAATTCTAGCTTACTTGTTTTTCATTAAGCATTTTTTTGAGCATGATTCTGTTTATTGCATCAATTACTGCTTTGACAGAAGTAGTAACGATATCTTCACCAACTGATTTAGACGATACTTTGTTTCCTAAAGGATCCTCAACTTTTACCGTTACTTCACATAATGCACCAGACCCACCAGAAATAGATGCCAATCCATAATCTTTGATCCTAATCTCTGAAATTTTCCCAGTGATTTTTTGAATTGCATTTAATGCTGCATCTACAGGTCCAACTCCATAATCAGTGCCAATATGATCTTGACCATCAACGTTAAGTTTTACAAATGCATAAGGCATTGTTCCAATTCCAGTAGATACAGAAAACCCAGTTAATTGTACAATTCTCTTGAGATCTTTTTCGCCTAAAACCTCACTTGCCATAGATAACAACTCAACATCAGTAACTTGTTTTCCTTGGTCACCAAGAACTTTGACTTTTTCTAAGATTTGTTTTGCTTGTTCTTCAGTAGGTTTTACACCATATTCTTCCAACATTGCATTCATCCCATGAACACCGGCATGTTTTCCAACCTTAAGCCATCTTTTTCTTCCAACTAATTCAGGACTGATTGGTTCATAGGTGAGAGGATTATTCAATACACCGTGAGTGTGAATTCCAGACTCATGTCCAAATGCATTTGCTCCAACTATTGCTTTATTTGGTTGGACGATAATGCCTACAGTCTTGGAAATGAATCTTGAAGTATCATAAATTAATTCAGATTTGATGTTTGTTTCATATTTTTGTTCATAAGGTAAACATTTGAGAGCCATGGATAATTCCTCTAAAGAAGCATTGCCTGCTCTCTCTCCAATTCCGTTAATTGTAACATGCGCACATGCCGCACCTGCATGAATTCCAGCTAGTGAATTTGCTACTGCTAATCCAAAGTCATTGTGACAATGGACACTAACAGGTAATTTTGTAGCTTCGATTGTATCTTTAGTGATTTCTGCCATATACTCAGGAGTAGAATAACCCACAGTGTCAGGAATGTTTACACGATCAGCTCCTGCTTTTGCAACATCACCGAAAACTTTTTTCAAAAATTCTCTGTCTGTTCTTGATGCATCTTCAGCAGAAAACTCTACTTGTAATCCACGAGACTTGCCATACTCTACTGCTTCAATTGCTTTTTCAAGTGCTTGCTCTCTAGTCATTTGGAGTTTGTGTTCCAAGTGAATATCTGAAGTTGCAATGAATGTGTGGACATAACTTAATCCCGAATCAACTGCTGCGTCAATATCTTTTTTTATAGTTCTAGTTAATCCTGCAATTTCACATGACAATCCTTCTGAAGCAATCATCTTGACTGCTTGGGATTCACCTTCAGAAATTACTGGAAATCCTGCTTCAATTGCATCTACACCTAATTCATCGAGTTTTTTTGCAATTGCTAATTTTTGATCTGGGGATAATGACACTCCAAGGGTTTGTTCTCCATCCCGTAATGTGGTATCAAAAATTCTTACGTTAACCATTATGCTCCACTTCTCTGCAATGCAGCAACGCCAGTTCTTGCAATATCAAGTATTCCAAATGGTTTTGCCAATTCCTCAAATGCTTTAATTTGATCAGGAGTGGCAGTTAATTCTACCATGATGGAGTCCTTTCGGACATCGTGTACTTTGCCACCATAAGCATTAGCTAATTTGTTTACTTCCATACTATCATTAGCATTACTGAGTTTTATCTTAAAAAGACTAAGTTCTCGATATACTGTTTTGTGCTCATCTAAATGCTCAACTTTAACAGTATCAATCATTTTATCGAGTTGCTTTACTATCTGGTCTATCTGTTTTTCATCTCCAATTGTGGTGATTGTCATTTTTGAGTAATCAGGATTTTCTGTAATTCCTACAGAAATACTATCAATATTGAAATTTCTTGAACGGAAAAGATGTGTTACTTTAAACAAGATTCCCGGTTTGTTTTCAACTAAAAGAGAAAGTATAGCCCACATGTTCAATCACTAAGATGGCAATATCATATCCGATAACGAAGTTCCAGGAGCTACAAATGGCAATACATCTTCTTCAGGATCAATTGGAATGTCAATTACGGTGGCAACATTACTGCTCACTGCTGTTTTGATTGCCTTGTCAAGCTCATCCATTGATTGTGCTCGGATTCCTTGAGCACCATAAGACTCTGCAAGTTTAACATAATCAGGACAGCTTTGTTGGTCTACGCCAATCATTCTTCTACCATAGAAAGTTCTCTGCCATTGAGCAACCATTCCCAATGTAGAATTATTCAATACAAATACAATTACTGGGATATCTTCAAGTACTGCAGTGGCAAGGGAATTTTCGGTCATTGCAAAACTTCCATCACCAGCAATATCGACAACTGGGACATCAGGTTTGGCTACTTTTGCACCAATTGCCGCAGGAAATCCCCAACCCATTGTTCCAAGTCCAGTAGAACTAAAGAAAGTACCTGGTTGAATCACATCATAAAATAATGAGGCCCACATTTGATGTTGTCCCACCTCTGTTGTAATGATTGATTCTTTTGGCAATAATTCACGAAGTTTACGTAAAATTTTAGCTGCTCCCATTTCACCTGGATGGAGTTTCAAGTTTTCTTTCCAGTAGGATTTTGTTTCCTTTACATGTTTTATCCAAGGAGTCTCTTCTGTTTTTTTAATAGCTTTTTGCAAAAGTAATTTTACCATAACTCTTAGATTTACACGTACATCTCCAATTACAGCAATCTGTGCTGTTTGGTTTTTTCCAATTTCTGCAGGATCAACATCCATATGAATAATTTTTAGTCGTTTCTCAAATGCTTCAAATGTTCCAACAGATCTATCTGAAAATCTAGTTCCAATGGCCAATACACAATCAGCTTCGGCCATCATTTTGTTTGCCTCAGCATGTCCATGCATACCTATTGGGCCTAATGACAAAGGATGATTTTCTGGAAATGCTCCCTTGCCTTTGAATGTAGAAACAACTGGAAGCATGAGAGTTTCAGCAACTGCTTGTAATTCAGCAAATGCTGATGAAATAATACATCCACCACCAGCTAAAATTATCGGTTTTTCTGCATGCAATAACATATCAATTGCTTTTTCTACTGCAACTATATCAGGATCAGACCAAGGATGATATCCTTGAATTTTAAATTCATCAGGAAAAATCATTTCTTCTTCATTTGTTTGTACATCTTTTGGAATATCAATTAATACAGGACCAGGTCTTCCAGATTCTGCAATGAAAAATCCTTTTTTTACAACCTCTGGAATTTCTCCAGCAGACCTTGGTTGAAATGCATATTTTACAACAGGGTTTGCCATTCCGATAATATCACTTTCCTGAAATGCATCTTTTCCAATCATTGCAACTGGTACTTGTCCTGTTACTGCAATCATTGGAGCAGAATCAGCCTGTGCTGTTGCAATTCCAGTTAAGATGTTAGTTGCACCAGGTCCAGATGTAGCAAAACAAACACCAGGCTTTCTACTTACTCTACCAAAGCCATCTGCCATATGAGCTGCTGATTGTTCATGTCTTGTCAAGATATGTCTAATATCACATCTAGCAAATTCATCATACATTGGAAGATTTGCACCTCCGGGTAAACCAAATACTTGTTTAACACCTTCTTTTTCCATAGCCATCATCAATGCCTTTGCACCCGTCATACTTTCCATTTTATTCATCAAATCAATCTCCATAATTTTAATCTAGTAAAATTTTAGGCACACTTTACAGTAAAATAACAACAGGCAATTCTTTGCCAAATTTTGTAGTTAATTTTGTACTCATTGAAATCAAAAAAATAATCAATTGATTATTAATAAAGATTCTCAGAAAAATAATCAAGTTTTCACTCATATATGTGCAGAAGACTTAAACTTATAATTTTTACATTTGAAATGGACTGTTTTGACAGATAATGAAGAGATAATCAAAGTAATCGAAACATTATTTCAAGCAGGAATTACAAAGGATCTATCAGTTCTAAAAGATATTCATCTCAACGATTCTAAATTTTCCAGTTTCAGTGATTTGCCACCATATGATTTGAAAGATTACCAAAACACAATTGAATTGGAGGAATTAAAGTTTGTTAGTATTTCTGATTACAGTTATCAGATCAAAAACCCAAAAATTAGCATATTTGGAGATACCGCAGTTGTTGCATTAGAATTAAATCAAAAAGGAATGTTAGTTGATACTAAAGCATATACTGGAGAACATATGGAAATTAGTGGTAGAGCAACATTTGTTCTAGTAAAACAACCAACATGGAAAATTGCACATATTCATCTATCAAAAATTAATGTATAATTATTTTTTAGTAGGATTTTGTTTCTTTTGATTAGGGTTGTTACCTTTTGATTTCTTTTGATTAGGGTTGTTACCTTTTGATTTCTTTTTAGATTCTTCGCTTACTAATTTTTTATAAAGAGTGAATGCTTGTTCAACATTTTTGTTTCCATGAACGATTGCTCTAACTGCTTTAATCATAGACACAGGATGTTCTGATTGCCAGATATTTCTGCCCATATCAACTCCAACCGCTCCTCCTTTTATTGCATTGTATGTTAATTGTAATGCATCACGTTCTGGAATTTTCTTTCCGCCTGCAACAATAATTGGTACAGGACAGGATTGAACAACTTTTTCGAAATTATCACAGTAGTATGTTTTCACAATGTGTGCACCTTGTTCTGCTGCAATTCTGCAAGCCAAGGATAGATATCGGGCATCTTTGCCAAGCTCTTTTCCAACTGCGGTAACTGCTAGAACAGGTAAACCATATTTTGCAGCCTCACTTACCAGTTTTCCAAGATTTACAATTGTTTGATATTCATATTTCGATCCAACAAAAATGGACATTGCAAGTGCACTAGCATTCAATCTAATTGCATCTTCAATAGATACTGTGATGTCTTCTTGAGATAAATCATCACCGATAATACTTGAACCACCTGAAACTCTTAAAACCATAGGAGTATCAGTGGTTGCAGGTACCGATGTTCTTTGAACGCCTCTTGTGAGCATCAAAGAGTCACAATGTTTCAATAGAGGTGCAATTACTTTTTTTGGATCCTCTAATTTTTCAGTTGGACCAAGAAAATAACCATGATCAACTGCCAACATCAATGCACGATTATTTTGTGGTTTAATTATACTTGAAATTCTGTTTTTCAGTCCCCATTCCATATATCTTCGATTTTGAAATAATCGAAATACCTTTCTTAAGCCTTTCTTATTTAGTGATAATTATTTTCATGGCATTTTCGCCACTATGAGCATGATCAAATGCTTTTTGAGAATCATTAATTGTGTATGTATGAGTGATTAGTTGTTGTACATCTATTTGAGAGGATTCAATTAGTTCTAAGGCTTCTTTGGTATCTTTGTCAGAAGCTGCATAACTTGTTAGAAGAGTTATCTCTTTTGAGTAAATTTTACTCATATCAATATCCATCATTGCACCCTTTGATGGTACACCAAACATCATTACAACACCACCTTTTCGGACTATATCAATGGCATCTTCTAAAGCTTTGAGATTGCTAGTAGCAACAATTGCCACATCTACACCTCTGCCATCAGTATTATCTAGAATCTTTTGTTTTTTTGATTCATCAGTAGAAGGGATAGAATCAGTAACACCAAATTTTTTTGCAAAATCTAATCTAAAGTCATTTACATCAAAGCAGAAAATCTTTGAGAATTTTTTTGCTTTGGCCAACATCACATGCATCATGCCAGTAGGTCCAATGCCAAAAATTGCGGCAGAATCTCCTTCTTGATAAGAGTATTTATTCCATGCTCTAACACAACATGCCAAGGGTTCAATCATTGCAGCCTCTTGGAAACTAAGAGAATCAGAGATTTTCAAGACGCCTCCATGAGAAACGTTCCATGAAGGTACAACATATTCTTCAGACAGACCACAAGGGGAAAGATTTGTCTCATAATATTTTGGACACATTGTTTCATTGCCATGGTTACACAAATGGCAATCATAACAGGGAACATGATGATGCGTGAATACTCTGTCGCCTTTTTTAAAATCAGATACTTGAGAACCTACACCAACAACAATCCCTGCAGGTTCATGACCCAATCGCATTGAAGGTTGACCATATTGTCCAAACACTTTTTCTAAATCGGAACCACAAATTCCACAAGCTTGCATTTGAACTAAAATATCACCAGAATCCAAAACAGGCGGGTCAGTCTCATCAACAGAGATTACTGAAGGTTCTTTGACTGAAGCAGTTTTCATGGTAAAACATTAGAAAATTGATTATAAGTAGATTGTATCAGACACCTAAAATCTTCTTAAGCATAACTCTGTAATCTACTTCGGTTTTTTCACTACCAGTTGCAGGTAATGCAAAAACAAGTGTTGATTTTTCAGCTCGTAAGGCAGTTAATTCATCATTTATTGATTCAGTAATATCATCACTAACTAAAACAAGTCCAACATCAGAATCATCAGTTAATGTTCTAATTTCATTTAATGCTTTTTGAGGAGTCTCAGTAATAATACCTGGAACACCAGCTAATTGAAAACTAGTTACAAAGGATTTGCTTCCAACGGTGAAGATTTTCACAGTTAAAATTTTTGCACATTCTAATTTAACCCTTTTTGGCAGGAAATAGATCAGGAAAGATTGATTTAGTTTAAAAAATCAGTGAATTTATGACAGAAATTGATACTCAGAAAGATGTCTATCTATTCCTACATGGAAAGATGGATCTTAAAGAAAAAGCAACAAATGCACTTACTTCAAAGGGGTTTTCAGGTGAAAAAGTCATCATGGCTCTACCAAACAAAGTCGGAAATGTGGGAGATTATATGGCTATGTTATGGATGCCACCCAATCCAGATCACATCAAGATTCAACAAATCACAAAAGTTGAAGATGTGGAACCAGAAGGTATGATTGGTCTGTGGAAGGGAGTTTCAAAAGACGACATAGACTCTATTCCGTTAGAATGAGTTAGCTGAATCCAGCACCAAAATCAGTACCCTTTTCTAAAATATCACTAGAATTAGAATTTTTCAATTTTCTATACAATAATGTTTCATATACAAGCTTCATTGCTTGCTCATCATCAATACTGCAATCTTCTTTGATCAAATTTTTGTATTTTTCTAATTTTGTAACATCTTGTTCATCAGGTGAAATCTCATCATGAACCATCAAGTTTGCAATTTTTTCAATTTCAGAATTTTGTTTATCTTCATCCATGATTTTTTATAGTATTTCTAGTTATTAACACATTCGAATTAGTAAATTACAAATCAGAAATTAATCCAAAAAGAAAAGCAGGAAATTCATCATCAGAAAAAAGAATTTTTTCAATTTTGTTTTCTCTCTTAGCTAATTCTGCAGATTTTAGATGATAGCAATCAGACCTTCCATTTAATTGACCAAAATAAAATCCAGGGCATGAGCAATAGTATCCATCAGGATCAATCCAATGTTCTTCACCTTTTCCAACAACAGTCCAGATTTTTCTTTGACTGGGTTCAAAAACATGTAATTTTACACGTTTTTCAGAAACCAAAACTTTAACTCTATCAGAGTCTTTGTTCATAAGGATTTAATCTCATATGTACAGTATAACTTTGATGATTCAAACAAGAATTATTCCATCAAAGCCAGCATTAATTCTAGAGGGAAAGAAAAAGAATCTTGTCATAACAGACATCCATATTGGATTTGAAAATGCTATGAGAACTAATGAAATTTTCTTAGGAAAAAAATCAACAATTAATGAAACAATTAATGAAGTAGAAGAGATCATAGATTCAGAAAAACCAGATTCTATAATTTTACTCGGAGATATTAAATCAAGTATTAAAAATATTTCAAGAAATGAATGGGATGAAGTACCACTATTCTTTAAGAAAATTAGAGAAAAATGCGATGTTATTCTAATACCAGGAAATCATGATGCAAATATTGAGAAACTGGTTCCAGACAATATTTTCATGATTAGTTCAACAGGGATGGTTGAAGAGAATGTATTATTGACTCATGGACATACAATGCCATCAGAGAATTTTTCCCATGTAGATAAAATCATCATGGGACATGTTCATCCAGTGTTTTTTCAAGAAGACTCAGTGATAAATGGAAAGCAAGTATGGGTTTCACTTAAAATTAAAAAAGAACAAATTTTTCCATCAAAGTCGGGGGAATTGGAAATTATTATCATTCCATCATTTAACAGATATTTTAATGTCACACACAAAAAATATTACAAAAAATCAATTTCCCCAATTATTCAAAGATTAGAAGTTTCTTCAGCTAAAATTGTTTCATTAGAAGGAGTAATTCTAGGAGATGAATCAATAATCAATCAAGTTTTATAATTTTTTTAAAATTAATTAATTTCATCATATGGTTCAATAGGATCTTTTGTGGTTTTATTATTTTTTAACCACTCTAATGTTTTTACAAAAGAATCAGCTAATTCAATTGTTGTCAGAACAGGAATTCCCAATTCCAAAGATTTTCTTCGAATTTGATATTCGTCATCAAGCATGCCCACGTATTTTTCTAATGTGGAAGTACTAGGGATGTTAATGATAAAATCAATTTTTCTCTCATACAGAAGATCAGCAATATTTGGTTTTCTTTCAGGTTCTGAAATTTTATGGACTATCTCAATTTCACCAATTTTTTCTTCAAAGAATTCAGCAGTATGTTCTGTTGCTAAAATTTTGAATCCGAGATGTTTTAGTTTTGCAATTGTTGCAACGAGTTTTTCTTTATTTTGAGCACCCCCAACAGTTACAAGTGCAGTTCCATGATCAGGGAGATTATAACCAACAGATGTCAAACCTTTGGATAATGCATCATAGAAACTATTTCCAAAACATGCAGCCTCGCCTGTAGATTGCATTTCAACACCCAATGCAATATCAGCTCCATCTAGTTGCATGAATGAGAATTGAGGTACCTTTATTCCATAATTGTGAATTTTTTGCCATTTATTTTCAGGGATGTCAGGGAGAGGTTTATTCAAAATAGCTTTAGAGGCAAGTGAAATCAGGTTTGTTTTTACAAGTTTTGAAACAAATGGCATGGAACGAGATGCCCTAATGTTTAATTCAATCACATAAACATGATCTTCATGAACCAAGAATTGAAGATTGAAGGGACCTTTTACATTAAACGTTAGCGCAATCTTTTTTGTATACTCGTTAATAGTTTCAATAATATTATTACTAAGACGCCATGGTGGAATACACATCATAGCATCCCCAGAATGAACACCAGCACTATCAATATGTTCAACAATTGCACCGATTACAACTTGTTCTCCATTACTTATTCCATCAACATCAACTTCAAGTGAATTTAACATGAATTTTGAAATTACAACAGGATGATCAGGAGATACATCAGTAGCTTCTTTGACATATGTTTTTAGTTCTTCTTGAGACCAAACTACTTTCATCGCAGCCCCAGATAGAACGTAAGAAGGTCTTACAATAACAGGAAACCCCACATCCCGTGCAAATGTTTTCGCTTCATTAAGATTTGAAAATGCTTGCCAACGAGGTTGTTTTATGTGAAGTTTGTCTAACTCGGCACTAAACTTTGAACGGTCTTCTGCTCTATCAACATCGTGTGCACTTGTTCCCAAAATGTTTACCCCATGTTGTGCAAGACCAGGAGTCAGATTGTTTGCCGTTTGTCCGCCGACGCAAGTGATTATCCCTTTTGGATTTTCAAATTCAGTAATATCTAGAATTCTTTCTTGAGTTAATTCTTCAAAATACAATCTTGTGCAAATATCATAGTCAGTTGATACTGTTTCAGGATTACAGTTAACTACTGAAACATTTTTCTCTCCATTTTCTTGCAGACCCCAAACCATATTTACAGTGCCCCAATCAAATTCCACACTACTTCCAATTCTATACGGACCGGCACCAAGCACGATTATGCCTTTCTCATCAGAAGGAATTACAACATCGTTTGAATTTCCCCCATATGTCAAATATAGATAATTGGTGACAGCTGGCCATTCAGCTGCCAGTGTGTCAATCTGTTTTACAGAAGGAAGTATACCTAATTTCTTGCGTAAATCTCTAATTCCATTTGGAGTTTGACCTTTAGCACGTGCAATTTGCCTGTCTGCAAAGCCCATTTTTTTCGCTTCCCATAACAGCATGTCATCAAGTTTAGAATTCTTCAGTTTTGATTCAACATTTACAATATTTTTGATTTTTTCAATAAACCATGGATCAATTGAAGATAATTTGTAAATTCTCTCAACAGTAATTCCCATTTTTAATGCAATTGCAACATTGTACAAAATCTTGTCATCATGATGAGACAGTTTTTCTTCTATTTCTTCTTCAGTGTATGTTTGTCCGTTTGAACGATTCAAAACTAGTCCATCATTTCCAATGTCAAGCATTCTGATTGCTTTTTGTAATGATTCTTCAAACGTTCGTCCAACTGCCATTACTTCTCCAACAGATTTCATTGTGGGTCCAAGTTTAGGATTTACAAGTTCAAATTTTGAGAAATCCCATCTAGGATGTTTGCATACGATATAATCAAGAGAAGGTTCAAAACATGCAGTAGTACTTTTTGTAATTCTATTTACCAATTCAGACAAATTGTACCCCAATCCAATCTTTGCAGACATGTATGCAAGAGGATATCCAGTGGCCTTACTTGCAAGAGCTGAAGATCGTGAAAGTCTAGGATTGATTTCAATTGCAACAAATCTATCTGAATCTGAATCAAGCGCATATTGAATATTACATTCTCCAACTATTCCAACATGTTTTGTTGCACGCAATCCAGCTGAACGCAACATATGGTATTCATGATTATCAATTGTTTGAGACGGAGCAACTACAATGTTATCACCAGTATGAACTTTCATAGAGAGAACATTTTCCATATTACATACAATTACATTATTGCCATCATAATCTTGCATAATCTCATATTCAATCTGTTTCCAATGTCCAATGTATTCTTCAACTAGAACTTGTCCAACCAAGGATGCTTTGATTCCTCTTTCAACAATTTCATAAAGTTCAATTTCATTATGAGCCACACCTCCACCTCTACCTCCAAGAGTGTAGGCTACACGGATAATTACAGGATAGGTAAGCTCTTCAGCTATCTTTTTCGCGTCATCAAAGTTTGTCACAGTTTTACTTTTAAGCACTGGAACACCACATTCCTTCATAGAATCCTTGAAAAGTTGTCTATCTTCGGTTCTTTGAATGCCTTGAACCTGAGTTCCAAGTACGTTAACATCATATTTTTGTAAAATTCCAGCCTCTTCTAGTTTTACTCCACAATTTAGTGCAGTTTGTCCACCATATGCCAGCATAATTCCATCAGGTCTTTCCTTTTCGATGATCGACTCTACATATTCTGGAGTTACAGGTAAAAGGTACACTTGATCTGCAAATCTAGTATCAGTTTGAATTGTGGCAATATTTGGATTAATGAGAACACTTTTCAGTCCATCTTCATGAATTGCTTTAAGACATTGACTTCCAGAATAGTCAAATTCCCCAGCTTCTCCTATTTTGATTGCACCACTACCCAGTACAAGAATTTTCTTTAACGATTCACTTTTTGGCAATTTTTTATTTCTCCATTAGGTTTTTTAATTCTTCAAAAACGAATTTACAATCATAAGGACCAGGTGCAGCTTCTGGGTGAAACTGTACAGCAATACAATTTTTTGTTTTGTGTTTTATGCCTTCAACTGTTTTATCGTCTGCATTTGTAAACCATAAATTAAATTCAGATTTTTCTAATGATTCAGGCTTAATGCCATAACCATGATTCTGACTAGTAACATAAACTTGATTATTTTCTAGATTAACACAAGGTTTATTCTGTCCTCTGTGTCCATATTTTAATTTGTAAGTTTCAGTATTTCCTGCAATTCCAATAATTTGTGCTCCAAGACAAATTCCAAGGGTTGGAATATTATTTTCAATTAATTTTTTAGCAGTATCAATGGTGTCTGAACATTTTTGTGGATCTCCAGGTCCACTACTTAGAACTACACCTTTTGGATTATAAGACATTATTTTGTCATACGAAGTATTCCATGGAAGTAAAATAGCTTTGTACCCTATTTCTCGCACATTTCTCAAGATTGCATTTTTGGCACCAGTATCAATTACAACCACAGTTTCATTTTCATTCCCATAGACTTTTTCTTCTTTTGTAGAAACTGAATCCATGAATTGTTCAGAATCATAATGTGTGGCTTCAGACAATTCTCTTTTAATTTTATCTACATCAATTTCTGAATCAGATACAACTAGTGCTGCCATCATCACACCACTACTTCGAAGTTTTTTTGTAATTTCCCTAGTATCTATTCCGGATATTCCAGGTACTTTTTCATTATACATCCAATCATCAAGAGTCATAGACAAATTCCAATGACTTGCAGTAAGAGATAATTCATGCACTACAAGACCTCTAATCTGTATTCTGTCGGATTCAAAGAATTTAGGAATTCCATCCATATCTTTAATTTCAGGATCTGGAACACCATAATTCCCAACAAGTGGGTAAGTAAGGGTTAGAATTTGACCGCTATACGAGGGATCAGTTAATGCCTCAGTATACCCCACCATCCCTGTATTGAATACAATTTCACCAAAAACAGTTGTAGAATAACCAAAACCTTGACCATCAAGGACAGTTCCATCATCAAAAATCAGTTTTCCATACTTTTTTGCGTGGTTTGATTTCTTTGTAGTAATTGTGACCCTCGTAAAGTCCGCAAGAAAGTGAATTTAAGTTTTGTGTGAATTACAGATAAAAAAATTTGATCGCTAATCTATGCTTTTGATTGTCGATAGCATCTAAAGTGCTTGGAACTCTTCACTCCATTTATGATAAGCACGTATCATTTCAGTTGAAACACTAGGTTTTCTTCTTTCCATAATATTTTTGAAATCAGCTGTAGTGAGTTCTCTTGGCTGTACTGGTTCTTCACCTTCTACCGGTTCATGATAATCTGGAGAATTGAAAATTTCATGAACGGTCTTTATCTGTGCTGCTTGGCAAACATCTTTGATATCGCTGGCACTATACCCATCAAATAATTTTGCCAATTCGGTATTACTAACACGATAATTTTTACTTAGAGGAGCAGTATATTGCTCGAAAAGATTTTCACGTGCTGTTTGAGTGGGAAGGGAAACATAAATTCTCTTCTGGAATCTTCTAAGAAATGGCCAATCAAGACTCCATGGTTTGTTTGTAGCACCTATTACATAAAGCATCAAATCCTTACCTTTGCCATTAACGCCATCCATTTCAGTTAAGAATTGATTTTTAGTTCTGACTTCTCCACCCACTTCACTATTTCTAGAACCTAAAAGAGAATCAACCTCATCTACGAATAAAATTACAGGTTTGCCTTCTTTTTCAGCATACTGTCTTGCCATTGCAAATAATTTTGAAACGTTCTTTTCTGCCTCACCTAACCATTTACTCATCATCGAAGATGCATCAACATTAATGAAATAACCATCCATCTCATTTGCAGTAGCTGCTGCAAGCATTGTTTTTCCAGTTCCAGGTGGTCCATACAGTAGCATTCCTTTGGGCCATCCTAGGGGAAACAAATCAGGTCTTTTTGTAGGATAAACGATTGATTCGCGCAATGCACTTTTAGCATCATCCAATCCAATTACTTGGTCCCAAGTTACATCTGGTTTTTCTTTCATTACCAAGTCTTCAAAATCATTTTCATTTTCTTGTCTTTGTACAGATTTCTTTTGTTCTTCATCAGAAGATTTTGGATCAACTGCAGGTTCTACACCATGAGCCTGTTGAAGAGCATTAATTCTATTATGATAAGAGTTGCATCTTTCTTTGTAAATCGGATTCAGTTTACTGGTAGGATATAGTTGTAATAGTTTAACTAGTGCATCTATTGCCTGTTGATAATGAGTAATTGCCATTCCACGGGCACCTTGAGAATCAAATTTTATAGCTTCAGAAGCATATTTGCTTGCAGTGTTTTCTAATTCTTGTGGTGCTAAACTCATCTAAATTACCTTCGTAGTATGTCCTTGAGAATTTTGTTGGTATTCTAGGGTGTTAATCTCTGTCACAAAATTGGTTAAATTAATTGGACTTGTCTCATCTTCATTATAGTCTGGTCCATCATGATATTTTTTCTTGAAATCAGATTTTTCTGAAATATTAGCATGCATATCTTTTACCTTGTTAATAGAATCTTCAGCAGAAAGTATCAATTCAGATATTTCATCATCTAGATTATCTAGAGAACTAGCAGTATCAGTGATAATAGAGGTAAAATTCTTTAGAATTGAGCTCATTTCTTTTTTATCAGCATACTTGCAAAGCATAAAATCAGCAATTCTGACAATTTTATCCAAATCCTGTAATTCTTCCATTGTAAGTTTGTTAATTTTTGAGGAATCAGAAGATGTTACATCAGATAGTTTTTTGTCAATTTTTGATGAAATTGTTTTTATTCGTTGAATATCCTTTGAAAAATTTCGATTTGAAAGTATTGTCAAGTATTGCATAATTTAAAAAAATCAACATTAGGATACTGCTTACTTATTTTAGAGTCTACCATCAATTTTACTTCATCTTGAAATTTTGAAGATTCGTGATTGGAGAGACTGAAATCAAACCTAGCTTTGGTCAATGTTGCAGAATCTAATACAATACTACCTAAATGAACAGATAATTCAGATAATTTGTGGCTACAATTTGGCAAGATATCAAATAGTTTAGCACTAATTGTTCTCATGACAGGAATAGATGAAGGAAATATTTCAGGTATTTTATTTATTCCAGAAATACTGGTTATTCGTTTTCTAATTTGTATGAGCATTTCTAAAGAATAACTAAGAGTCATCTCAAGTTCAATTGATTTTAAATGAGTTTTATTAGATTCATCAAAATAAATTACTAAACCTTTATTGGAGATTTTTAAATTAGTCACTCTGGCATCTAAAATAGATATTATTTCTGACAATAAATTTACAGAGTATTCTAATCTAGGAACGAGTGTCACAGTGTTAGAAATTGTATCATACTCTAATGGGTTTATTCCACATTTTACCAACATACCAATTTTGTTATCTACATTTTGTATATGAGGACGATGTCACGGAGATTTTAGTAACCATAGTGACACATAGCAGAAGATACAATTTGGATTTTTTTTGAGTATTTGTGTAAAGGAATTTAGCTCTCAATTTTACCTAATAACAAATCAAAGTAAAGCATGGGAAATGAGCACGTATTAACAGTAAGTTTAGAAGAATTTGGATTAAGCAAATATGAGGCTCAGGCATATGTTGCTCTAATTGCAAAAGGTACAATTTCAGCTAGTGATTTAGCATATTATTCAGAGATTCCACGAACGAAAATCTATCCAACATTACTAAAACTCGAAAATAAGAAATTAGCAATAATTTCAAAGAGCAAACCAATCATGTGTACAGCAATTGCACCTGAAGACGCATTTGATGGAATAATTCATGAACAGATTAACAAGGTAAACGCAATGAATTCACTGGTATCTAGTTTAAAAAAGGCAAGTGAGGAAAGTAGAAAATCAAGAGGTTCTGAAGAAAAGAGATATTTTCACATTACTGCAAATAATGTTTTAACTCAGCTCCAAACAATGATTGAAGGTTCCAAGTCATCAATCAAAATCATGACTGATCAATGGGGTTTTGGGTTATTAGCAGAATGTAGAGAGCAATTAATTTCAGTAGCACGTAGAAATTTAGATGTAAAGATTCTCGTTCCCCCTACCCAAATTTGTTCTGAATCATATAGAAAAATTCCTGATGGAATAGATATCAGAGCGTCAGAGATTACTCAAAATTGTTTTATTTTTGATGAAACAGAACTTCTCTTGGTAAACAATGATAATGGAAAGGGCGCAATTTTTTCATCAACAGACATTCTAGGAATTAATCAAGAAAAAGTATTTGCGAACATATGGAAAAATGCATTAAAAACTAAAGCATTAGCAGACATGACAAAAACAGAAGCCCAAGAGATTTACAAAATTATCAAGACCGTTAATGAAACAGGCTTGACACATATTCTAAATTCATCAATTTCATCCAAAAAACCAGATTTAGACATGTTCAAACTTTTAGAAAAGAATGGAATTTTGTTTAAAACTAGATCATTAGACGATGTAATTGAGATTATGGATGCAGTATTACAAATCACATGTTCAGGCCATGTTAATTTTGAAGCAAACACAAAAAATATTACAATAGATTCAAAAATGAACAGCGGGCATTCCTTACCTTGGGTTTCAATATTAGAGGGATGTCTACAAAAACAAGGTTACAAGACGAGGACAATATATCAAAATAACAACACCAAAGGTGAAAAAGTCCACATAAAAATAACCAAAAATTAACGGGTTTTTGATTATTTGTGACTAGAACAGGCACAAAAAAGTTGTAATTTTGTAACAAACAGTATTTAATGTATTATTAAGTTCATACAAAATTATGGGATTAAGTGTTCTTGTTGTAGACGATTCAAAATTTATGAGACAAGATATTAAAAATGCACTTTCTTATTTGAAAATCCATTCAGTTATTGAGGCAAAAAATGGAATGGATGCGATTAGAGCCTTTAGAAAATACAGACCACCTTTAATAACAATTGATTATGAAATGCCAGGATTGAATGGGATTGAAACAGCTGCAAAAATTCGAGAGATGGACAAAAATGTAAAAATGATTATTGTTACATCAATCAAATCAAACATGATAGCAGTAAAGAGTGGAAAAATTCCCAATTTAGGATACATTACAAAACCAATAGATCCGTTAATGATTAAAAAAGAACTTTCAAAAATACAAAATTAAGAATTTAAATCAGACATAGTTTTCCAACTATGTGTTGATTGAAGAAAAATTAGAGACATTAGGAATCGATTTACCCAATCCACCAACACCTGCAGGATCATATGTACCAGCAATTAAAACTGGAAATTTGTTATTTATTTCAGGACAAATTCCAATGGAAAATGGGAAAGTAATCTATTCCGGTAAAGTCTCAGATAGTAATTTAGAGACTGCCCAAAAATCTGCAAGAATGTGTGCAATCAATATTTTAGCTCAGATAAAAAGAGAATTAATTAGTTTGGACAAAGTAACTCAAGTTGTAAGGTTATCAGGATTTGTGAATTCTGAACCTGAGTTTTCACAGCATCCCAAAGTAATCAATCCAGCATCAGATCTATTTTTTGAAATATTTGGGGAAAAAGGAAAACACTCCAGAATTGCATTAGGAGTAGCATGTTTACCTTTAAACTCTATGACAGAAATTGATGCAATTGTTGAATTTTCACAATAAAAGATTTGGAAATTTTCTTAAATAGATTTTTTGATTAATTTTATCTATGGTTCAGATGTGTAGAGGATTATGTGAACGTCTAAAATCAACATCATTTACAAATAATCTCAGATATAAAATAGGGCAAAAATGGTGCTCATTGTGTGCACTGTTTTTCTTTACAGAGGAGCATTCATGCCCTTGTTGTAAAACCAGACTAAGATCTAAACCTAGGAGTAAAAAAGATGACTTGTCCAGAATGTAGTCACAAAAAAGGAGAATGTAAGTGTCTTTGTTGTTGTTCAGTTTCACAAATAGGATGTGTCTATTGTATTCTTCCAGTTTTAGGATACAGGCAAATAAAGAAATTATTACGCAAAAGAAAAGACAGGAAATAAATGATTTAGAAAATACCTCAAAATATGTTAAATTTTGAAGCCATAAAAGATCAGAAATACATATTGCTTGAAACTTATCGAAAAAACAATGAACCTGTTCAAACTCCAGTTTGGTTTGTAGTTAAAGATGATTTGGTGTATGTTGTAACTAGAAGTCAAACAGGGAAAGTTAAACGTCTAAAAAATAATCTCCAAGTAAAATTTGCATTGTGTACAATTAAAGGAAAAGTTACAGGAGAATGGAATTCAGGCATTGCAAAAATTTTAGATGAAGAACAAACCAAAGAAGCAGTAAAGTGGAGAGACAAAAAGTACGGAGTTTTTGCAAAAATTACAAAATTTATGAGTAAAAACAAGGGAGAATTTTTTGCCTTTTCAATTAAGGTAAATTAAGTAATTTTTTTATAAGCTCTGTACTCGTTTTAGTTTGTAAGCTGTAAGTCCTACAAATCCAAAGATAATGATTAATCCAAAATAAGATAAGATTTGACTATACTCTATCAGAATAGCAGAAACTCCAGTTCCAATAATACTTGGAAGCAAAGACAGTGCATAGAGCCACCAACCACAACATCCTAAAGGCACCAAAGAGAAAAACGAGAAAAAAGAAGTGGCAGCTGTACTAGTAGTATTTCCTCCAAATGCTTTTTTCTTGATGTTTAATTTACACCCTAAGAGTTTGCTTTTTTCAGAAAGAAATACTTGCAGACCAATTCCAATCCCCATTCCAATTATAACTATAGCATTTAGTTGAAGTGCTGCACTGATTGCAGCAAGAGGTTCCAATGCAGGGGTTGTAATTACAACTACAGAGAGATACACAATTACAGTAAGGATTCCAACAAGTGTTGCCTTTTGAATTGGTTTCATTGTTCATTACCATAAACTAGAGTTTCTGGATGAAATGCAACCCATTCAAACCAAAATCCAGGCTCAATAGGTATTCTATTCAATTGTTTTCCCAAATAATCACCAGAGATAGATAATCCATCATAGTTCCATTCAGAATTTGTTTGAGAATCAAAAATTTTTCCATTAACAAGCTCAAAGTCTAAAACGATTCCATCAAGAGTTCTCTCAAACGCACGAGAGTTTTCAGAATACAACGAAATCAACATTACGGGCATGTCTCCAACAGAATCATTGATAATAATATTTGATTCAATATCATTTTGTTTGAATGCCTTGTATGTATCATCTTGAGAAAAACCAATTATGATTTCCTTGGGATGCATTCTGTCATCACTGTGTTCTACTGGAAACATTATTCTAGGTTCTGTGTAATAATTTCCATAAGGATCGGTTGCATACGAACGAATATACCCTGTATCAGTAGTCATCACCAAAGTATCAGGATGAAGTTTTTTCCAATCACCCCAAGTTATGACATCAAATGGAATTAAATCAAGTTGATATCCGGTTAACTCACCTTTAACTGCCATCCCAAGTGCTTGGGACCAATAAGATTCAGTATATCTATCATACATTAACAAGTTAGAATTGTATAGTTTTCCAGAAGTACCAAACTCTACTTCTTGTCCAGTAATTTTTCTCTCAAATACTTGATTGGTATAACATAATGGACAATAAGTTACAGATACAGGAATACCTCCAATTTTGTCATTTACAATTTCATGCCAAACTAAAATGAAGATTGGATATGCCTTGACTTCTCCATTAATCTCCAATCCAATAACAGTATCAGAATCAGACATAAAATGAGAACCTGAAACATCTACAAACACAGGATTATCAATTGAAGGAATTCCATCTTTTGGAGGACCGCCGTCTTTAATTTTTTCAAGTGGAATGCTATGTTTTACACCATCAGTTTCCATTATTACTAGATCAGATGAATCCATCGAAAGTGTGGATGAATTAGTAATGACAATGTCATTAGAACTATTATTTTCTAATAAAACAGTAAAAACTGCAAGTACCGCCCCAATCACAATAATTGGTGCAAGTATCTTTAGATTCAATCTAATTATTTTTCTATTAAAATATTAAAAAATTGTTCCAACTTGAATTTTAGATTTGGACAAATCCTTTTAATAAATTTCAAAAGCATGAATTCGTGAATACAGAGGCAGTCTTAAAGGTAAATACATTACAGGATATTGCACTTGGGGAATTAGAGCAGTAATCGGGGCAATATTCATCGTACATAGTTTAAAGAAGTTTGATCCTAGATGGCAAGAATGGTTAATGAGTATCGGAATTCCTCCCGAGATGCAATTACCAATTGCATTAGCAGAATTCGTGGGAGGAATATCCCTAATTGTGGGAGTATTTACTAGAATTACAGGTTCAGTATTTGCAGTAATTTTGCTTGGGGCAATATTTCACATCAGATGGGAAAATGGAATTTTTGTTTCTCAAGGAGGATAGGAATGGGATTTGGTAATGTTGGCAGCAGTTTTGTCAATTATTGCTGCAGGGCCTGTAAGAATATCAATTTCACACATAGCAAAAAAGATCCCTAGGTTCTTACAGTAATTATTTTAGTTTTTTATTTAATTCTGTGATGAATTTTTTTATTTTTGGTTTTGGAATAACTGCACCACATGCTTTATCATGTCCTCCTCCAGAACCCCCAAGACTAGTTGCCAATATGTTGATAATCTTTCCAAGATGTACTTTACAATCTTTAGAACCACGAACTGATACGGCATAAATTCCATGATCAACTCTTTCTTTGTATGCAACTCCAACATTTTTTCCAGACAATCCCATTACAAAATTAACAGCACCACTTGCACCAGAATCTAGAATTTCCATGTAACCTAGATTTTTCATGGTCTTCATTCCTTTCTTCACTTTGGCAATCATTTGAGAGAGTTTTTCAACCTGAATCTGTGCAAACTCAAAAGTATTAGGGATAGCATGTGGGAATTTTGAATCTGCCAATTCCTCCACTAAATAAAGTAGATAATCAGGTTCTTTTTGATGGCCAACTATATTGTATGTAAGCACAGTAGCACTAATCAAGGCAAATTGTCTATCATAAATTTGCAGTAATTTGCCACCAATTGGTCTGGTTTCCATATAATCAGTAATTGCAGCACACGCAGCAACAAACGACGCATGATCATTTAGTTTTGATTTGAATGCATTGTAAGCTAAAACTGCAGTACATTCATTGATATCATGAATTACTTTTACTTTGATTTTCTTTAATTCTTTTATTACATTAGGATCAATGTCATGGTGATCAATGTAAGTAATTGAAACTCTATTTTTCCTCAGAGATTTCATAAGATCAATAAACTCATCTTGAGTTTTTTTACTCAGACCCAGATCACATATGAATAATGATTTTAATTTTTCATCGAAAACAACTTGATTAAGTGCCTCCATTTGGCCAGGATAATCAACCAGCATGGCATCCCCGCCAAATGCTTGTCTAATTAGTGCAGCAGAGCTAATCCCATCACAATCTTCTTTATGAGAAATACAGATTACTTTGGTTCGTTTTGGTCGGGTAGTTTTTTTAGCAATAGTTTTTTTTGTGATTTTTTTAGGTGTTGATTTTTTTATGGTCTTTTTGGCAGTTTTTTTTGTTGCTGTTTTCTTTACAGTTTTTGTGGATTTTTTGATCTTAGATACTACCAAATCAAATTGAAAAATTTCTATCCCTCATTTAAATGAAGAATGATAAATCAAGATTTTTCAAACGATTTTTTGATGCTTGTATGAATAAGGGAATTAGAATCTAAATATACATCATAAAACGATAATCCCTCCAACTGAGTTTGATTGTCTATTTCTTGTATTTCTTTGAGTTTTTCTGGAGAAGAATTTAGTATCAAATCATCTAATTTTTGCAGTTGTTTTCGCTCTAGTGGAGTCAATTAATTTTTGATCAAAAATTTTCATTTATGACCAAAAGTTGCCGTTTTAGACTAAATACTAAATTTTCTATACATTATTCGAGCTAAAATATAATAGAAGAATTCCTGTAGGCACAGTATGGAAACTAAAAACATTGGTTTGCGAGGAATTGAGGTAGCAGATACCAAAATTTCCAATATTGATGGGGAAAAAGGCAAGTTGATATATCGTGGTTTTGATATTTTAGACCTTACAAAAAATTCTACATTTGAGGAGACAGCATATTTGCTGCTTTATGATAAGTTGCCTACCAAAAATCAACTTGACGAATTTAATGAAAAGTTGATTGAGGCAAGGTACATTCCAAAACAAATGCAAAAAAACATGGGAAATTGGAGGAAAGATGCAGATCCTATGGACATGCTTCAAGCATTTGTGTCTGCACTTGCAGGATATTATGATGAAGAGTTTTCAAACAAGGAAGCAAGTTATGATAAGGCAATAAATCTCATAGCAAAAGTTCCCACCATTGTTGCAAGTTGGCAAAGGATAAGAAATGGGTTAGAAATTGTGGATCCTGATTCATCATTAAGTCACGCTGCAAATTTTCTATACATGATGTCTGGAGAAAAACCAGACTCAGAAGTAGAGAAAATTTTTGATGTATGTTTAATTTTACATGCAGACCACACCTTCAATGCATCAACATTTACAGCAAGACAAGTTGCATCAACTAGAGCACACATGTATTCTGCTGCAAGTGCAGCAATTGGCGCACTAAGTGGAGAATTACATGGTGGGGCAAATACAGAAGTCATGAAAATGTTACTAGAGATTGCCGAAATTGATAAAGTAGAACCATGGATTAAAGAAAAAATGAGTAAGGGGGAAAGAATAATGGGAATGGGTCATGCAGTGTATAGAACATATGATCCCAGAGCCCAAGTTCTCAAAGAATTATCAAGAAAACTTGCAGAAAAAACCAAAGAAGTGTGGTTTAAGATGACAGAAAAAGTTGAAACTGTAACCATTTCTGAGATGAAATCACAGAAAGATAGAGACATTTATCCAAATGTTGATTTGTATAGTGCATCAATTTACTATATGTTGAAAATTCCAGTCGACCTTAACACTCCAATTTTTGCAATTTCAAGAGTTGTAGGGTGGGCAGCTCATATCATAGAAGAAAAATTTGCAGAAGCTGCACCAAAACCAGCATTGTATAGACCAAAAGCAGTGTATGTTGGAAAATATTGCGGACCTCAAGGTTGTGAATATAAAACACTAGACTTGAGAAAATAATTTTTAATTTCTTGTACTAAGCCATTCTTTGGCTTTAGAGTTTACATCATGTTTGTACAGAACTTCGAAAACCATGTCATAAAATGTGATACCTTTTTTCTGAGCCTGATCATCAAGCCATTTTATGCCATCCGCTAATTCGGGATCATATTCAGAGAATTCAACTAACTCATCTACCATTTTTGAAAAGAATGCGTGAGATTCAAGCATATGTACACCTTTGAATCTATGATCATAAGTGAAGGATTCAAAATATATAGACAAAAGAGTCACTTTATTTTTCAAATTTTCTGTATTTTTCAAATTAATCTAGTGTCTGTTTAAAAATAACAGTCAGAAGAATATATCAAAAGTGATCAAAAATAAAATATGCGTAAATATATTGTTAGAAAAAATTTTGATGAAAAAAATATAGATTCTCTAAATGTTCCAGAAAGATCAGTTTTCTTTGAAAAAAACAAAAAAAGAATAGAACAGAGCAAGAAATTACAACGAAAAATAGAGAGAGAAATGGATTATGATAATTCAAAGACGTACAATTTTAAAAATAATAATTTAGAGAAAAATGATGAAATATTAAATTCAAAAGCAAAAAAAATATTTCAAGAGTCATTAATTGCAATGAATGTATCGGATAAAAAAAGAATGAATTTAATATATTCACAATTAGAGTCTGAAAAAAAGATATCTGAAGAGCTCAACAAGAAATTACACAGGAATTTATCAAAAATTGCAAGTGCAGAAATTGAATTAATGAGAAAAAAGAATAATTTAGAAGACGAATTAAGTGAAAAAACTAAACAGCTTGTCAATGCTGAAAGATTTGCAGCGATTGGGGAATTATCAAGTCGTCTTGCCCATGAATTGAGAACCCCATTAACAGTGGTCAAAGGTTCAGTAGATGTCATAAAACTCAGAAAAGGGATGAAAATCGATGATTTTGTAATGCAACGATTACATTTAATGGAGGAATCAGTTTACAGAATGAATCATCAAGTAGAGAAAGTATTAACATATGTACAAAAAACACCAATTGAAAAAAAGAACAATTCTTTAAAAAAAATTATCGAAAAAGCATTAATTCTGATTAAAGAAAATCCAAACATATCAATCAAAATTCCAGAAAATGACGTTATGTTAAATTGTGATTCAATCAAAATGGAGGTCATGTTAGGAAATATTATTTTGAATTCCATTCAAGCAATTGGAACAAATAAAGGAGAAATAATAATAAGTTTAGATAATGATGAAAATTGTACAACGATAACAGTACAAGATTCAGGCAAAGGTATCCCTGAGAATCAAATTTCAAAAATCTTTGACCCTTTATTTTCCACAAAACAAGATGGAACTGGCTTGGGATTGTCATCTATGAAGAATATTGTAGAACAGCATGGAGGCACCATTACGGTCAAAAATAATCCAACAGCATTTACAATTTCTTTTCGTAAAAAATCCCAACACATATGATTTTAATAGTTTTCACAGTTTTTCTACAAAAAATAATGTAAATACTTTAGTTAAAATAAAAAATTATTTTTTCTTTTTACACCAGCAATTTGGAGAGCATTGTGCTGCGTCAAAATTTTCAGTCAGATAAATTCACCATAAAATGTCATAAATTATAGGATAAGTAGGGGTGTTTTATCAAAAAAAACATACAGAGAATTACATACTAATCTAGAATATAGAATGTGACTGTCACCAACATACTCCCCGTAGTTGGTCTTAAGTTGAGAGAAGAGTAAGACTCATTGTCGAATTCTTTAAGAAATTGAACAAGAGTCTTATTCTTTACAGACGACATCATAAGAATAAAAAAAGAAAATATTGTTTAATTTTTAACATTACAAGAAAGAAATGAGTTTTATTATTCAAAGAGAAAAATGACAAGACAGTTTTTTTATTTCTTTTTAATATAAAATAGTCTTAAAAAGTACCTAAAATCTAATTTAAAAAGAATTCAAACTCTACAAATGTCAGAAATTAGCTTGTTTATTCTGAAATAACTAGTTGATAATAATATTATTTGTTTTTTCATATTATGAACAGTTTACCTATTATTGCACTTGTCGGCATAGCAATTCTAGTCACATCCACTATAGGATTTGGAGCTACATTAACTAACACTCCAACATTTAATCTAATTGGAGCAAGTGATAATAACGCAGTTACAACAGCAAGAGGCAACATTACAGCATTAGTATGGACTGAGGAAGTCTCAACCGAAGGGGTAATTGAAACTGATCAGATTACATTTGCAGTTGGAAATGAAGATTCAACAGAGGCACATGATTTCCAAGTTTGTGCTGTAATTGAAGGTCCAATAGGAACATACTCCCCAGCAGCAGGTACAGCACCAGCTTGTACAACTACGGGGGCAGTAGCAGCAAGTGCAAACTCAACGGGCCATACAATTGCTTTTACTACACCTGTGAATGTTACAAGTATAGTTGACATTAGTTTTTCAATTGAAGAACTAGATCAGCAATGATACTAGTCTACATATTTTATTTTTCAGTACCAAGTGAGAAAAATTGAAACAGAAAAAAATTAAATTAGTTTTGTTTCTTACATTCTTACCCATTATGATATATTTTTGGCCAGTACAATTTCATGGAGATACAACATACATAATGCTAGT